>PFGG01000036.1 GCA_002783405.1 bacterium (Candidatus Blackallbacteria) CG13_big_fil_rev_8_21_14_2_50_49_14
CGAACACGTAAAACAAAAAATTGCGACCCTACTGCATTAGGCACCAGCAACCCAAAGCAGGTTGCCTTTAGAGAGTGGCCTCGCTCAGCCCAGAGCTGAGTACCGTTCTTCAATCAAAAAGCCGAATCAAAAATTGATTCGGCTTTGAGTCTATGTATGCTTCGCTTATTTAAGCAGTTCGGAAACCGATTCACGTTGGTTGATTCTAAAAATAACATCGGCAAAGAGTTTGGCCACTGAGACTTCTTCATACCAATCGTATTTTTCAACAAAGGCTTCACCATGAAAGACGGCATCGGTTCCGATCACTTTGCGGATATAACCCTCACGCACTGCTGCATCCAATTTTTCGACCGCAGCACCATTAAAATAGGGGAGGCTACAGGCCAAATAAATATCCCGCGCCCCATTTTCTTTTAAGAGTTTGGTCGCAGAAACAATCGTTCCCCCTGTGGCAATCATATCGTCAATGATCAGCACATTGCGGTCTTCAACGCTGCCAATCAGCCTTACATTTTCAATGCTGCTGGGGCGTGAATAATCGCGTTGCTTATCCACAATCGCCAAATCAGTACCCAATTGCAGAGAATAGTGGCGGGCACGTTGCACGCTGCCCACATCCGGGGCCACCAGCGTCAGATCAGTTAAATCATAATACTGCTTGATATGTTTGGTAATCGGGCCAGAGGCATGAATATTTTCAAAATGGGCAGAGCGGAAAAAACCTTCAACCGGCTCAGCGTGAATGTCCAGCGTGATCACACGATCTGCGCCTGAAGCTTCAAGAAACATGGCGATTTGGCGAGCCGTAATCGATTCACGCTCTTTTTTACGTTCCTGGCGTGAATAGGGATACTGAGGAATCACCACAGTAATCGTTTGTGCATCGGCGTTATAAGCTGCATCAATCGCAGTGCACAAAGCCATCAGATTGTCATTCAGGGTGCGTCGGTTTTCACCGTTTTCAGCCCCCCGAACCAAAGGGTCATCCATACATTGCACAATATAGACATCATCGCCGCGAATATTTTCAGTAATCACGGTTTTGACTTCATTGTTTGAAAAGAAAATTTCTTTGGAGGAACGGCGACAGGTATCTTCCCAACGCTGGGCCCCATATTGATCATCCAAGAGATGATTGAGATGCGCCACCAGGCGCTGTGCAAAGGCATTGCCCGAAGCACAGGCCAAAATACTCAAGCGTCCACGTGAACGCCGATTTTTTTTGCGGGCCCCATGGCCCCCCCGTTGATGATCGGGATCTAACCTCAATTGACCAGTACTCATAAAAATTCCCCCCCATACTTTTCGGTTCGGCCGGGCCCTTCTCAAAGGCAATGCGTGTCCGGGCCAGACCTGAAAAATGTACTCACACTATAGCATATCCCCTTTCAGGGTAAAGAGATTTTAAGAACTCTGTCTAATCTTTCAAAGGAGTGTAAAATAGTAGACATCGAACAGAGCAAGACAACAAGGAACAATGATGTGAAAGAGCGGAAAATCGGCCCAGCAGTCGTTCGACTTCTGCAAGGAGATATTACCGCCTGTGAGGTAGACGCCTTGATCAATGTCACAGGCAAAACCTTAATGGCCTCAGATACGTCCCGTGAATTCAGAGAGTCACACAGCAAGGATCTTGAAAAAACACTTTTTCTGGGTGAAAACCGGGAAAAGGCAGTGGTGATGACCACCTGTCCAGAATTGCGCGCACGGGCAGTCTTGAATACCCTCAGTGTTGAAACCACTTCAACCAATGGAGCAAAAAAAATACGCAAAACCATGCGTTCCATTTTGGAAGAAGCCCAGGAGCAAGCGCTTGAAAGTCTTGCCATTCCAGCGATTGGCACGGGCTTTGGAAAATTTCCACTTGAGAAATCAGCTGAAATACTACTCGAGGAACTGGCGCGCAGTATCAGCCAAGAAGATAACCATCTGCGTAAAGTTATCTTTGTTTTAGACAACCAGAAATCATATAAAGTATTCGAGCAAGTGCTCGAGCAGTTTGACTATTCGGAGTATTTTTAAATGTCTGACCCTATTAAGCTCTACCATGGGCACTATTTCGACCGCCAAGGCCTGAAATATCATTATCTCGATCAGGGTCAGGGCGACCCAGTGGTGATGGTACATGGCAATCCCACCTGGTCTGTGTATTATCGCAATCTGGTAACAGCATTGCAGGGGCAATACCGTTGTATTGTGCCGGATCATATCGGTTGCGGCTTTTCAGACAAGCCCGATGACAGTCAATATCAATATACCCTGGGCAGCCGAATTGACGATTTGGAGGCTCTGCTCAATCATTTGGGCATAGATCGCAAAGTCACCCTGGTGGTGCATGACTGGGGCGGATTGATCGGCTTGGGCTGGGCCCTGCGCCACCTTGAAGCCGTCGAGCGCATCATTGTTTTCAATACTGCAGCTTTTCATTTGCCTCAAACGAAAAAACAGATCCCCTGGCCTTTGGCTTTGGGCCGCCATACCCAATTGGGCAGCTGGCTGATTCAAAACCTGAATGCTTTCAGTGTCACGGCCTCCTGGGTGGGCTGTACAGAGCACCCCATGTCTGCCAAATTGCGCAAACTCTACCAAAGCCCCTATAATACCCCCGAAAATCGGATTGCCACCCTGCGTTTTGTGCAGGATATTCCCTTGAAACCCGGCGATCCAGCCTATGAGCTGGTTTCTGAAGTGGGAAACCAGCTTGAAAAATTTGCCCACCTGCCGATTCTGATCTGTTGGGGACTCAAGGATTTTGTCTTTGACAATGATTATCTCAAAATTTTCGAACAGAAATGGCCCCAGGCTGAGGTTCATCGCTTTGCACAAGCCGGCCATTATGTGCTTGAAGATGCCCAAACAGAGATTATTCCCCTGGTCGAGACGTTTATGCAGGTGGAAAACCCCCCCCCGATTTTAAAATGAGCACGCTTTCAAGAGCCCCCGCCAATATTGCTGCAGCCTTGTATGAATCCGCCCGACTTCAGCCGGAGGCCACTGCGATTGTATTGGCCCAAGGCCCAAATGCTGCTAAACAGCTCAAATCTGAGACTGTATCAAGCGAACAGGCCGCTCTTGCAGCCCCAATCACCTATGTGCATCACCGTTTTTCTGAACTGCTGGCTGAAAGCGAGTTTTTAGCTGCCGGGCTTGAAAAAGCAGGCATCCGGCGGGGCATGCGAACCGTGCTGATGGTGCCCCCCAGCCTAGAGTTTTTCGCCTTGATGTATGCCATGCTCAAAAGTGGAGTTGTACCTGTATTAATTGATCCAGGCATGGGTTTGAAAAATCTCAAAACCTGTCTGGAAGAAGCTCAACCCGAAGCTTTTATTGGCGTGCCCAAGGCCCATCTGGCCCGTAAACTCTTGGGCTGGGCCAAAGACTCGCTGAAAATTAAAATCACAGTGGGGGGCAGCCTGCTCTGGGAAGGCCACAGTTTGAAAAAATTGAGAGCATGGGGCCAAAACAATCCCCAAGAAGGCCTGGCTTCGACCCGCCCCGAAGAACTGGCTGCGATTCTGTTTACCAGTGGCAGCACGGGGGTGCCCAAAGGGGTGGTGTATAGCCATGGCAATTTCCTGGCTCAAATCGAGCGGATTCGCGAAACCTATGCTGTGGAGCCAGGTGAAGTGGATCTTGCCACCTTTCCGCCCTTCGCCTTATTCGATCCTGCTTTGGGCATGACCTCTGTGATTCCGCTGATGGATCCCACCAAACCTGCGCTGGTCAATCCTGCCGCCATTTTTGATGCAATTGAACGCTATCAGGTAACGCATATGTTTGGTTCTCCAGCCCTGCTCAACCGCATCAGCCGTGCCGGAGAGGCCCAAGCTGTGCATCTGCCCAGCCTGCGCCGCATTCTCTCTGCGGGGGCTCCTGTACCCTGGCAGACCCTGGAGCGCATGAAAAAACTGCTGCCCCCAGAAGCTGAAATTTATACGCCCTATGGCGCAACTGAATGTCTGCCCGTCGCCAGCATTGGCGCCAGCGAAATTTTAACTGAAACCCAGGCCAAAACCCGCGAGGGAGCTGGGGTATGTATAGGCAAACCCGTTGCGGGAGTCGAGGTGGTCATTCTTCCGATTGACGATCAACCGATCTCTGACTGGGAAAGTTGTATGCCCTTGCCCCAGGGAGCATTGGGCGAAATTGTCGTCAAAGGCGCAAATGTCACCAGCGCCTATTTTAACCGTGAGAGCTCCACACAACTTGCAAAGATACAAGAAAGCAATGGCAGCATTCGCCACCGCATGGGGGATTTGGGCTATTTTGACAGCCAGGGCCGACTCTGGTTCTGTGGCCGCAAAAGCCACCGGGTGGAAAGTACCGAAGGCCCCCTCTATACCATTCCCTGTGAAGCGATTTTCAATACCCACCCTGCCGTCTACCGTTCTGCTTTGGTGGGCGTAGGCGAGGCGGGTCAAGCCTTGCCGGTGGTTTGCGTTGAGCTGGAGAAAGACTTCAAGGGGTCGGCTCAGCAGGTGATTCTGGAACTTCAGGATTTGGCACAAAGCCAGCCCCATACCCAAAAAATTCGTCATTTTCTGATTCACCCGGCCCTGCCGGTGGATATTCGCCACAACTCCAAAATATTTCGTGAAAAATTGGCTCCCTGGGCCGCAAAGGAATTGCAATGAAGGTATTTGTCACAGGCGGCGGTGGCTTTTTAGGCCAGGCCATCGTACGTCAATTGCTTGAAAAAAATCATCAAGTGGTCAGCTATTCACGGGGAAATTATCCCGATCTCGATGCACTGGGGGTTGAACACCGCCAGGGAGATTTGGAGGCACCCAATCGGCTGGTTGCGGCCATGAAAGACTGTGAAGCGGTGATTCATGTGGCAGCCAAGGCGGGGGTCTGGGGATCCTATGCGGATTTTCACAGTGCCAATGTGAAGGGCACCGAAAATGTCATCTCTGCCTGTCAACAATCTGGAATTGAAAAATTGGTCTATACCAGTTCTCCCTCAGTGGTGCATGATGGCAAAGGATTGGATGGCGTCGATGAAAGTACGCCTTATCCCTCCCATTTTGAAGCCTATTATCCGCAAACCAAGGCCCTTGCCGAAAAAATGGTCTTAAAAGCCAATGGCCCCCAGCTTGCAACCGTGGCCTTGCGCCCCCATATTATTTGGGGCCCAGGGGATCCGCATTTTGTGCCCCGCCTGGTGGAAAGAGCCAAAGCCGGGCGTCTGAGACTGGTGGGAGACAGTGATCCCAAAGTGGACACGGTCTATGTTGAAAATGCAGCAGAAGCACATCTCTTGGCCCTGGAAAAACTCAGCCCAGGTGCCCTGATTGCAGGCAAAGCCTATTTCATTACCCAAGACCAGCCCGAAACTGTTGCCAGCTTTATCAACAGAATTCTGGCGGCAGCCGGTCTGCCCCCGGTTCAAAAACGCATTCCTGCCCATTTGGCCTGGGTGCTCGGAGCGGGTCTGGAATCTGTCTTTCGGGCCTTTCACTTACCCGGAGAACCACCCATGACCCGCTTCATGGCCAAACAACTCTCTACCCCCCACTGGTTTGATATCACAGCGGCCCGCCAGGAGCTGGGCTACCATCCCCGCATTACAACCGATCAGGGCATGGCGGCTCTGAAAGCCTGGATGGACACTTCTTCTTCCTGAGCGGGGGTTTTCCGCAATTGAATTTAGCGGTATCATGAAATTCAGCCTGATTTCAAAGAAAAGAGCGTTTTTTGCATGAGCACACCGCAAGACTGGATTCAACGACGTGAAACTGTAATGCCCCGAGGGGTCGGCCAGATTTTGAACGGTTCGACCGTCGCTTCGGCCCAAGGCGCACAGATCATTACTGCAGAGGGCCGCAAACTAATAGATTTCACCAGCGGGATTGGCGTCACCAATACCGGCCACTGCCCCCCTGAAGTGGTTGCCGCGATCCAAAAACAGGCTGAAAATCTGATGCATGCCTGTATCCATGTCGCGACCTATGAGCCCTATCTCAATCTCTGTGAGCGTTTGGCAGCAAAGTTTCCCCATGGCGAGGCCACCAAAGTATTTCTCACCAATACGGGTGCAGAAGCCGTTGAAAATGCAGTTAAAATTGCCCGCCAGGCCACAGGACGCCCTGGAATTATCGCCTTTAGCGAAGGTTTTCATGGCCGCACCCTGATGGCCCTGACCCTGACTTCTAAAGTGGGTTATAAACTGGGGTGTGGTCCCTTTGCCCCCGAAGTGTATCGTCTGCCCTACCCCAATTATTTCAAATACAATGACGGTCTCAGTTCCACGGCCTTTGTTGAAAGAGAACTGAATCGTTTTCGTCAGGCCCTGGTCGCGATGGTGGCCCCCGATCAAGTGGCCGCAGTGATCATCGAACCGATTCAGGGAGAGGGCGGCTTTGTTCCCGCCCCGACTGAATATTTGCAAGGGCTGCGTGAGATTTGCGATCAGCATGGCATTCTGCTGATCTTTGATGAAGTACAGAGTGGCTTTGGACGGGCCGGAGACTGGTCTGCCCATGCTATTTCTGGGGTTACTCCGGACCTCTCTACCTGGGCCAAGGCCATGGGTGGAGGTTTGCCAATTGCCTGTGTGATTGGCAAGGCAAAGGTCATGGATGCCTGTCTGCCCGGCACCCTGGGCGGTACCTATGGCGGCAATCCGATTGCCTGCGCTGCCTCTCTGGCCGTGATCGATTTGATGGAACGCGACCAATTGCCTGAAAGAGCCGCCCGACTGGGGGAAACTATCCGGACCCGCTTCTTGAGTATTCAGGAGAAATCTACGCTGGTGGCTGATGTACGCGGACGGGGCATGATGCAGGCCCTTGAATTCTGCTATGATCGCAATCCTCTGCGCCCCGCAGGCGAGGTGGTCAAAAAAATCATGGCAGACTGCCATGATTCAGGTTTATTGGTAATTTCAGCGGGATCTGAGGGCAATGTGATTCGCACCCTGCCCCCGCTGACGATTTCAGAGGCAGATTTAAACACAGCCCTGGATATTCTCGAAAGGGAAATTCTCAAACACAGCCCAGACTGAGAGTATTGCTGAGACCCTCTGTTTCAAAAAAATACATCTGAGGTGCTGAATATGTTGAATTTCCAATCGCTTTCAAGCCCAAACTCTATCAAAACAGCTTTGGCAGGGAGCTTGCTCTGTCTGGGTCTGCTCCAGGCTTGCCAACCCGAGCAAAGCAAAGCTACGCCCAAAGAGAACAGCAAACAAAGCGAAGTTCAATCTCAGGATCAGGAACAGACACCTGTCGATGTGGTGATTGTCGGAGGAGGCCTTTCGGGCCTGAGTACCGCCTATCACTTAAAAAAAGCGGGGCTCAGTTATCGGATTTTAGAGCGCGAACCCCGTGTCGGGGGGCGCGTGCGCACGGGCAAGTACCCTGAAAAAGTATTTGCTGAAGTGGGCCTGGCTGAATTTTGGGATGGCAACCCAGCCCTGGAGATTGCCAAAGAGCTGAAAGTGCCCATGGAAAGAGTCGATACCGGGTTTTCAAGTTTTATCCATGAGGGCAAAATTCTGCCTTTTCAAGGGGCCAGCAACCATGATTTTGTCGCCTCGCTGCTCAAACCCGAGGAGTTGAAACGCTGGGATAGCTGGGATGCCCGAATGGAAACCTGGATTCATCAGATTGAAGCTGGGGAGATCAGCCCGGAATTGATGAAGCTTAAAGAAATTTCCTTTGCTGCGTGGCTCAAGCAAGAAAAGCTCCCTCCCCTGGGTGAAAAGCTGATTCACGCCGTGTTGGCCCCAGAAGTGGGCACCCCTCTGGAGCGCATCAGCGCCTTGGATGGCATTGCCGAATGGCATCTTTTTGCAGGTAAGGGCGCGCAACCCAATCACGTGGTCGGGGGCAACCAAAACCTGACAGAAGCGATAGCAAAAGACATAGGCGTTGAACATATCGCCCTGAATACCCAGGTCACCAATCTAATCGACACAGAAGAAGGGGTCGAAGTGCGGGCCGTCGATACCTCCAATTTTCAGAACAAAAGCTTCAAAGCCCGCTATGCGGTTATGGCGATTCCGCTCTATCGCCTGTTTGAACTACAGTTTAAACCCCGCTTGAATGATCGGGTTTATCAGGCAGTGCACAGCCAAATGTGGGGTTCTTACTTCACAGCCCATGTGCTTTTAGACAAAGCTGCTGAGAAATACTGGACTCTAAAGGGCGAAAATGCTTTGCCGCTGCTGACAGGGGGACCTTTGGGCGTGATTTATCCAGGCATGGGTACTGGCGATGGCCAACATGCATTGGTCAATTTGCTGGTCACTGGCGATTTTGCAGAAGCTGACAATGCCCGCACGGGTTCTTTGGATGATGTCCAAAAAAACCTGGAAAAAGCCTTCGAAGAGACCTTCCCAGGTATCAGCCCGCTGATCAAGAAATGGACTTTTTTCCGCTACCACCCCCGTGCAATTGCTTCCTGGCCCGTGGGGCGCTCACGCTTTGATGAACTTTCTAATGGCCTGCGCAAAGCCCATGGTCACGTTTATTTTGGCGGTGACTTTACCGAAAGCTCACATTCCGACGGCGCCGTCAAAGCCGCTCTGCGCGTCAGTGCGCAAATTATAAAGGACAAAAAAAAATAGCACCTTGAAAACCAACGATTATATTCAGGCGGCGATTCCCCTCTTTTTTGTGCTGATTTTTCTAGAAGCCCTTTTTTCAAATTGGGCGAAAAAAAACTGGTTTAACCTGCATGATTCACTCAATAATCTGGCCTGTGGGGCCTTGGACCAAATCCTTGAAGTTTTTTATAAATCTGCACTTTTTGGCGTCTATCTCTGGCTCTATAGCTACCGCCTGACCAGCTTGAGCGAAACTGCTCTCTGGGTTTGGCTGCTGTGTTTTTTGGGAGTAGATTTTGGCTATTATTGGTTTCACCGCTGCAGTCACCGGGTTTGGCTGGTTTGGGCAGGCCACGGCCCCCACCATCAAAGTGAGGAATACAATCTGACCGTCGCCCTGCGTCAGGGCATGCTGGAACGCAGTTTTTCCTGGGTATTTACCCTGCCACTTGCCCTTTTGGGTTTTTCACCTGTGGTCTATCTGACCTGCAGCCAGTTTCAGATCATTTATCAGTTTTTTATACATACCCGGGCGATTAAAACGCTGGGGCCCTTGGAATGGGTCATGAATACGCCTTCGCATCACCGCGTGCACCATGGTAAAAACCCCGAATATATTGACCGCAATTATGGTGGCGTCTTGATCATCTGGGATCGGCTTTTTGGCAGTTTTGAACCCGAACGGAAAGAAGCGGTCTATGGCACGGTCAAAGCCCTTAAAAGCTGGAATCCGCTTTGGGCCCATGCTGTATTTTTTGCTGAAATGGCCCAGGCCATGAGATCTTTGCCCTGGCATCAGAAGCTGCAGGTGCTCTGGCGACCGCCGGGGTGGAATCCCCAGCAGGCAGAACCCGAGATCCCCCCTGTGGAGGCACAAAGTTATCTCAAATACAAGACGCCCTTGGATTGGGGAATCAATCTTTGGTTGCTGCTGCAATTTGGGATCTGCCTGGGGCTGAGTACGCTCTTTCTTGAACAGGCCCCCCAGTGGGAAATGCTGCAAGGTATCGGAGCCGGTTTGAGCCTGATGCTGGGCTTTACAGCCGTGGGGGCTTTGAATGAAAACAAAGCCTGGCTCACTCCCTTTGAAACGGTGCGCATCCTGCTCAGCCTGGGTGTCATGATTCTCCTGCCCTTTCCGCTGCTGCTAAAAGAAGGCTTGAGTTTGTGGCTCTTGCTCAGCGCAGCGCTGAATCTGGGTCTTTTGCAAACCCCTCAGTTTTCAAAACAGAACCCTGCGCAAGACCCTCAATCTGCGGGATAATACAATATAAAAATGATCGAGGTTCTCCTATGCTCTATGAATCCCTCAAAAAAGACATGCTCAGTGCACGCAAAAACAAAGAGTCCGAAAAGGTCGTCTGGTTTTCATCCCTGATCGGTGAACTGCAACGCACCGGCGCCAAAGAGTTTGAAGACGCCCAGGTGATTACCCTGATTAAAAAGAATATTGAATCCCTCAAAGAAAATCTCAAGGGGGGCTCAGGTCATGAAGCAATTCAACGTGAAATTGAATTTCTCAGTGCCTATCTGCCCCAACAGATGAGCGAAGCCGAACTGAAAGCTGCTGTTGAGGCTTTGGTCGCCGGAGGGGCCACCCAGATGAAAGCCGTCATGATGGGTCTGCAAAGCCAATACGGGGGGCGCTATGATGGCAAAGTGGCTTCAGGCATAGTAAAAGAAGCGTTGAGCAAACTGGCTTAAATACCCACTAAAATCTAAATTACATCGCAAGTACAGCTCTTTGATAAGCTGTACTTGTCATTTTTTGGGCCAGCAGAAATTGAGGAAATAATTATGACAATTTTTCTACATTTTCACACAATCCTCAAATATTACAAAAATATGTTAAATATCAAATTATTTCGTAATATTTTATCGACAAGCGATTTTTTCATCATTAAACTTATAATTAAAAGTTTTCAGTTTGGGTTATGAGGGGTTTGAAGTCCTCACGCAAAGAATTCAATCCAAGCCAAGCGCTTTAAGAGAGGTCAAGTGAGATGGGTGAAGAAACAATCTATCGCGTTAAAAATGATTCTCAGGATATGCTTGAGGCCGGTCAAAAAGCCAGGCAGAGTTTTAAGTATTTTTGGCGAGAACTCACCTGGGAGAATCGCAGAATCATTCCTTCACTCGATTTAGCTGTGGTTAAGTTTCCTTTTGAAACAGCCAGAAAGCCCAATACTCCGGCTTATGAGCACATGTGGATAGATGATATTTCATTTGACGGAGAAACGATTTCGGGAACCTTGGTCAACCAGCCCCGTTGGGTTAAGCATCTGGAAGCAGGAGCTCTCGTTTCTGTTCCGCTGGCTGAAATTTCTGATTGGATGTTTGCCCATGATGGCAAAGTTTATGGTGGGTACAGTGTAAATTTGATGCGCTCAAAAATGGAACCTGCGCAACGTCAGCAGCATGATGAGGCCTGGGGCTTTGATTTTGGCGATCCAGACCTGATTGAAATCACTCCCTATACAGATGAAAATCTGAAAGCAAGTTGTGTAACATCAAGTGAAGATTCAAAATTGGGTTCTCAACTGGATTTGGAATTGCCAGAACACCCCATGAGTATCAATATGGCTCAGGAATTTGAAGCGCTCTTGAATGAGTCACCCGATATCCTGGGTGAAAAAGATTTTGAAGGCTGGACCCTCTTACACCGTGAAGTTCTGGCAGGCAATGTTCTACTTGTCGAAAGTTTACTCAAAAATGGAGCCAACCCCTACGAACAGAATGACAAGGGTGAGAATGCCTTCGATTTGGCTCAAAAAATGGGTTGGACTAAAATCCAGGCTGCACTTCTGGCATACAAAAGGTCTTAAACACACAGTTCAAGCTTTCTTGACTTTTTTCAAACAGCAAATCCTTTTGAGGTCACCATGATTGAAAACTGCACACTTTATCTAAGCAAAAAAAATCCTCCGCTCAAAAAAATTCTTCCAGATTGCAAATCGGATGGAGGCCTGCTTCGCAAAGCGAATTGGTATGAATACGTACTGGAAGGGAAGCGTGCCAAATTAAACCTGATGCCAGAATCAGATCTAGAAAACCATCTTGAGGGACTTCTTGGATATGTTTTTCATCTACTGGATTCTGAGCAAGCAAAAGCAGAGGCCCTTGAACGAATCAATAAAATCAAAGCTGTTCTGGGTGTCACTCTGGAAGATCCCATTTCGGCAGACTCCCCCTTGTTTCACTCTTTCTTTTATCTGATTCAAGTCTTTGATGGATTTATGTTTATCAACGGCAGTATCGTTCTGCCTGATGGAAACTTTTGGATAGATCCCCATTCCGAAAATGAAGCACAAACCGAGTTCAACGATAGTCTTTCACCTGACGATTTCCGGCATCAAGGAGAAAGCGCAGAGATTTCCCCTCAACTCCTGGCAATGCGTGAACGACATTATTTTGAATTGGCCCAGCGAGGTTTTCACTGCGCGCGCTGGTTACCCCTGGAAACCAGTTCTGACAAAGAACTAAGACCTTTGAACGAAATTCTGGGTCGTGTCAATGCCCTGAATATCCTCTTTCACTGGGTTGTGTTTACACAAATTGAGGACAAAATTCTAAAAGATTTTATCGAAAGAAATCAGCTTCTGCAATATTTTACAGCTTCAGAGCAAGAGATTTTAAGTCTTTCTCGAACAGAGGCACAGGAAACACATCTCAATACGATTGGCTGGAAACTTGAAAATATGTGGGCGCTTTCTTGGGTTCTGGGCTTTGAACCAGCCCCCCCTTTTTATCTGGGTCAAATGCAAAATGAGCACTCACGCCCCATGTTGCTTGAGTTTCTACCCAATTTTTACGGAAGCAGTGAGATTCCCGAAACACACTTCAAACCCCGTAGTTTGGCAGAAATATTTGAATTTGAAGATCTCTATTATTGCGCACACAATGCAGTTCGCAGCGCTCAAATGGGCAAACCCTCTGTCCCCAAAGGGTTTCATCCGATCATAGATGGTGGCGCCATCTCAGAACGTCGCCAGGCTTTGACCTGGTGTCTCTCTCCAGGTATTGAGTGGGATGCCACAGATTTGAGTACCTGAAATGATCTCAAAACAGATTTTACATTATTTTTTTTCATATCACTCCAAAATCTACAGAAAGGAAAATCATGGATTTATATACAAAATGGGCAATTAAAATTGCCATTGGCCTGATTACAGGTTATTTTGCGACCCGAAAAAACAGAAGTTTTACGTTCTGGGCATGTATGGGTACAGCAGGAGGAATTGCCTTGGTTGTTTTGGCCTTTCTACCTCACCTCTGCAAACGCTGTCAACAAAAAGTGACTGCTGAAGAAGCCAAATTAGATGATTGTTGGAATTGTATGACAGTCCAAGCAGACTCATCCCCGCATGAAACATCTGACAACATCCAATCAAATGATACGGTCAGGACGTAAAGGATTTAGCAAATATGAAGGCAAAGCGCACTCAGAGAATAAAAATATTAAAAATTTATGCCTGGACTGTCTTATTTCTGAGTGACCGTACAGCGATCATAGTATTGAATTTCGGGGGTAAATTTGCGCAGCTTGTTCAAGCCCTGCTCACAGACATGGGAATGGTAGCGATTGGCAAACAATACCTTGCCACTGGCATCTTTCAGGTCATGCACATGTCCATTCTGGGCATCAAAGTCTGAAGTTGCAGGTTTGTCTCCATTCATTTCGGTACAGCCCAGCACCACAGTGCCGTCACACATCATGCCATAGATTTCGATTTTGGCAGCCCCTGGGGTCGGATCCGTGATTTTTCCCAATTTCTGCAAGACCTCAAGCGGCCCTCTGCTAACCGTATGGTAATGGTAAGCCCCGCGCATTTCAGGGTGTGAATTATAGCTATCAAAGGTGTATTTCTCATTCTCAATATCATCTCCGGGAGCTGCCAGGGGGTTAAATAGCAAAACGCCATCCAAAGCCACGCCTACTGGCCCCATGGGGTAATCATATTGCCCCCCGACAACCCCATCCACCAAATCTGAGCTGATCTTCAGATGGGCACGGGGAACAGGCTGATCGGGGATAGAAACTGTCACACTCTGGGTTTGCAACAGATTGGGATTGGCATGGTAATTTGAGCCGCGACGGGTATCGAAGGGGGTGTAATTGGGGTGATTGGCACCATAATAATGGCTGCGATGGGGGGGCAAATCCTGGGTAAAAATTTGGGTATTGCTGCCATTCCGGCTGAGAGTGACACAGCGGAAATCCTGAAAAAAGGCATTGAGTTCCCCAGAGCTTTGGGTACCACAGTTTTCAAGTGTGCGTTCCTCGCTGGAGCTTGTTGTAGCAGAGGTTGGTGAGCTTTGTCCGACCTGAAGCGTGTTGCCAACACTCTGGCAGGCTGTCTGTGTGAGGCAAAAGAACAACAAAACGAAAGCATTCAGTTTGAACATGGGTTTTCCTTGGCTTGTGATTTATGGATGGATATTTTCAGTATAAGCCCTGAATCCTGCATTCTTTTCAGAAATTTGAAAAAGCCAAAATCAAGCAACCCATGATTCAATGAAGGATCATGTCTTCAATCTTTTCTCAAAGGAACTATTCATGCATATTCTCTTAATTGGTGGCACGGGTACGATTGGAAAAAGGGTAAGCGATGAACTGAAAAAAAAACATCGGGTCACAATCGTGGGGCACAAACAAGGCCAATATCAGGTCGATTTAGCGAAGGCTGAATCGATTCAAAGACTCTACAGTCAGGTAGATCCACCCGACGCAGTGGTCTGTATCGCAGGCGAGGCCAAATGGGGAAATTTTCAGGATCTGACTGAAGCCGATTTTTTAGAAAGCTGCCAAAACAAGCTTTTGGGACAAATTTCGCTGGTGCGATATGGTTTGGAAAAGCTCAGTCCAGGAGGCTCCTTTACCCTCAGTTCGGGTATTTTGGCGGATCACCCTGTTGTAGGAACTTCGGCGGCAGCCCTGGTCAATGGTGGGCTTCACAGTTTTGTTCAAGCCCTGGCATTGGAACTCAAGGATCAAAAACGGATCAATGTGGTCTCGCTCAATTTGGTCGAAGATTCTCAGGAAAAATACCAGGATTATTTTCCCGGCTATGACGCAATCCCTATGCAACGTGCTGTGAATGGCTATATCCGCAGTATTGAGGGCCGCATCAACGGACAGGTTATTCGGGTCTATTGAAATGCCCATCCCCCAGCAAATCCAAGTGAAAGCCCTTTGTCGATTCCAACGCGGCCATCAGGAATTCGTCGTCAAAATGTATGATTGTTTGCAACATAAAAGAATCAGGTGGAAAAACCTTCACCACGCATTGGCTTCCTCGCCAGTTATTGCTTGAGAGAAAACTTCGTTTGGTACCAGAAAGTCTTTTGAAAATATTGGAAACCGAACTCCCAAAAAACGCAAAGAATGGCGCGACAATCTCTGCGTTTTTCGGGGTTTGATCGTCAGGGCCCAAGCTCTTTTGCCCAGACCCTGACGTGTGTTTTTAAAGCCAGGCTTGACGGAAGTCCTCGGCATATTTCCTGAATGAAATCGGAGCTTGGCCCGTAATCGTTTCAAAATCAGAGGTGATCGCTTCAGAATAGCCCAATCTGAAATATTCAAGGATCATCAGCAAAAACTCTGTATAGTCGGCAGGCAAACCCGCAGCCAAAAGGTTTTCGCGCATCACACCCGCTGAAATTTCTTCATAGGTAATCTTCTTGCCACTGACTTCTGAAAGAATTTCTGCGACCTGATTGTGATCCAAGGCTTCTGAACCTGTCAGGTTAAAGGCCTGGTTTACGAATTGATCACTGCGCAAGAGTTTAGCAGCAGCCAGGGCAATATCCCGCACATCAATAAAACTGCCCTTGGCCTGACCCACGGGCAGAAAAATTTTGCCAGCCTGCAAAATGCCATGAATCCAAAAGGTATTAAAATTTTGCATAAACCAATTGGGGCGAAGTATCTGATAAGGCACGCCTGAGGCTTCGAGGATCAACTCTGCCTTGCGCATAGGCGCTTCGGCATTGGCATCGGCACCCATGGCTGTCATCAAGACCAGTTTTTGCAGTTTGTTTTGTTTGGCGGCTTCAATCACGGGCCCCAACAGTTGATCCTGATTTGTATACCCGGGAGGCGCCATTAAAAAGGCACGATCCACGCCCACAAACGCTGTATCCAAGCCTTCACCAGTGACTAGATTGAGATGCACCTGATCAGGCTGTTCTGGTTGACGGCTGGTGGCCAAGGCCACGGGTTCACCCGCCGCCTTCAGAATTTTTGCAAGCTCAGAACCGACATGGCCGCTGGCACCGAGAATAAGAACTTTTGACATTTGATTTCTCCTTTGAGATTGAATATGAGTTTCATAATACAGAGATTTCAAAATACTAAAAATGGTTAATCGTGCAAATAACATGTTCAATCGTACAAAGTATTGAACCACAATCGAAAATCGGCTATGCTCTGACTATGGACATACTGGCAGATATACTCAAACAAGCGGGCTTGCGCTCCCGCGTGCTCAATCAACGGGCATTGTATTCCCCCTGGGCCCTGCGTTTTCCCTGTCCCCGCAGCATGGGGTTTCATGTGGTGACCCAGGGTCAGGCCTGGCTTTGGCAATCGGAATCCAGTCCCCCCCTGCATTTACACAGGGGAGATATCGCTTTTATGTCTCGGGGAACTTCTCACTGGGTCAGCAGCAGCCCCGACCCTGATTTACTCAAATCAGCAGAAGACTGTTCGGCGAGCGCTCCTCCCCATGAAAAAGCTGGGCAGGAACCTTTGGTCACTGTGGTGAGTGGCGCGTATCAGCTCTGGCATGCCCCAATCCATCCCCTTTTTCAGGATTTACCGGAATGGGTCATCATACATGCAGACCGTTTATCGGGTGTGGATACGATTCAAACCAGTCTGACCCTGCTTGCTCAGGAACTGGAAAACTCAGAAATGGGTTCAGAGGCCATTGTCCGTTCCATCTTGGAAATTCTCTTTCATCTGATCCTGAGACGAATTCTCAAAACTTCAGAATCTAGACGCTGGACCTTGGCCACACAGGATCCTGCCATCGGCCAGGCATTGCAACTGATGCATGCCCATCCTGATAAAGACTGGAGTTTAGAAAGCCTAGCTGAAACGGTAGGGCTTTCACGCACGGGCTTTGCCAATAAATTCAGAAAGATTCTCGGCGATACCCCCCTGCACTATCTGACAGAATTGAGAATGCAAAAGGCTATGGCCGCTTTGGCAGACAGCACCCTCTCACTCGAGAAGATTGCACACACCGTAGGTTATCAGGATGCCTTCGGATTTTCAAAATCCTTTAAAAAAATGGTGGGACTTTCACCGCGCGAGTTCAGACGCAAAAACGAAGCTGAAAAAGCACTCTCCTGGCGCTTTGAGTAACATACAGTTTCTATGCTAAACTGAGCAAGAAAAAAAGAGGTAAGTGTATGCCCAAACTGATTGAAAGTCCAACGCTGATTCCTGCTGAAGGCAATAAACCCAAGATCATCCGTGAATATATTGGCGG
This sequence comes from bacterium (Candidatus Blackallbacteria) CG13_big_fil_rev_8_21_14_2_50_49_14, assembly GCA_002783405.1. Lineage (NCBI taxonomy): Bacteria > Candidatus Blackallbacteria > bacterium (Candidatus Blackallbacteria) CG13_big_fil_rev_8_21_14_2_50_49_14. The sequence goes on from PFGG01000036.1 coordinate 17,053, forward strand.
CGTCAATACGGGCCACACAGCCTTAAGCGTGGCCCATATGAGTTCACCTGGGGGTTGGCAAGAACCCGGACAACGCCCTGAATTTGAAGAGATCACAGTGGTTCTGCAGGGCAGCCTGAAAATTGAATATGAAGGCGGAGAAATGACAGTTAAAGCCGGACAGGCCGTGATCACGTCTGCAGGCGAATGGGTTCGCTACAGCACGCCGGGTGAAGCTGGCGCAGATTACCTCGCCATTTGCTTGCCTGCTTTTTCACCGGGAACCGTGCATCGCGACGAATAAAATACAAGATAATACATTTGTATGTTATACTGACGGGAGTCTTGTCTGTTTGAGGTAAAACCATGGCTCCCGTCTCTCTCCCCGCTGAACTTGAAAGTTTACCCCTCTTTGCCGAGATTCCCAGCCCTTATCCAGTTGCCACTGATCGGCCCCTCTGCCAAAATGAAAACATGAGCAGCATGACATCCCTTCAATCCCTGATCGATGACAATTTTCTGGAATACGCCTCTTATGTCATTAAGGATCGCGCCATTCCTTTTCTTGAAGACGGCCTGAAACCCGTTCAAAGACGCATTCTCCACACCCTGCATGAGGTCGATGATGGCAAATACCACAAGGTAGCCAATATCGTGGGCATGACCATGCGCTACCATCCCCACGGGGATGCGAGCATTGAAGCCGCCCTTGTCAATATTGCCCAAAAAGACTATCTGATTGATCGGCAGGGTAATTTTGGCAATTTACTGACAGGCGACCCCGCATCTGCAGCTCGATATATCGAATGCCGACTTTCGGATCTGGCACGGGAAACCCTGTTTAACCCCGAAATCACAGAGTATGTCGACAGCTATGATGGGCGCAACCGCGAACCAGTGGTGCTGGCCTCCAAGCTGCCTTTGCTGCTGCTGTCGGGAACCGATGGCATTGCCGTGGGCCTTTCTACCAAAATGCTTCCCCACAATTTTACCGAACTGCTTGAAGCCCAAATCGCCATTCTCAAAGGCCAAGACTTCGAAATTTTCCCCGATTTCCCCCAGGGAGGCCTGCTGGATGCAGCCCATTACCTGCGCGGTACGGGCAAGGTTCGGGTTCGGGCCCGGGTCGAGGTCAAAGACCCGAAGACCCTTGTGATTCGTGAAATTCCCTATGGATCCACGACTGAATCTTTGATTGCCTCGATTGAAAATGCCATTCACAAGGGCAAACTCAAAATTGCTTCGATCAACGATTTCACCACCGAACAGGTTGAAATTGAGCTGCGGGTTGGGCACGGCACCCAGGCAGAAGATCTGCTTGAAAGACTGTTTCTTTACTCTGACTGCGAACAAACCCTGCATCTGCAACCGATATTGATCCGCAACCAGCATCCGGTTGAAATGGATGTGCACGATATTCTGCGAGAAAATACCCGTCAGCTTCAGGATGTTTTGGGAAGAGAACTGGAATGTGACCTGGCCCGCCTGCAACGTCGCTACCGCGAACAGGTGCTGGTGCAGATTTTTATCGAAAACAAACTCTATCTCTCCCTCGAAGAAGCAGCCGATTTGCCAGAACTCAAAGCCATGCTGCGGGCCTGGCTGGAACCCATGCTCGATGAAAAATTTATCCCGATTCCCGATGAAGACCTGGATAAACTGCTGAATATTCCGATTCGTAGAATTTCGCGCTTTGATTCTGAAAAAGCCCAGACTGAATTGCAAAAAACAGCAGAAGCCATCGAAGGGGTTCAGAAAAAACTTCAGCATATCAACGAAACTGCGATTGAATGGCTGAAAGGCATTCTGAAAAAATACGGGCCCCGTTATCCACGTCAAACCACCCTGACCTCCTTTGAAACGATCAATGTCACAGAAGTGGCAATTCAGGATCAGAAAGTGGGTTATGACCCCGAAAGCAAATACCTGGGCACCCAAATTAAGACTGAAGCACCCCTGCTCTGTTCCACCTTTGATAAACTGCTGCTGGTCTATGGCACGGGTTCCTATCAGGTTTTGGATATTCCCGACAAACTCTTTATCAAAGAAGCTCTGCTTTTCTTTGGACGTCAGGCCCAGCCCGTGGTCTTTTCTGTGCTTTACCGCGACAATTTGGGCGTCTATTTTATGAAACGCTTTACGGTCAGCAAATTTATTCTGAGCAAGGAATATTTCTATCTGCCCGAAGAAGCTGAATTGGTCTATTTCAGTGCAGACCCTGACCCGGTGGTCAAACTGGTCTTTGAACCCCGCAAACGGGCCCGTGTCATGGAACAGTATCTGGATTTCAAAGAAATGCTGGTCAAGTCAGTGACCTCACGCGGCAACAAGGTGGCAGAACGCCCGATTGTCAAAGTCATTCCTGTCAGTCGCAAGGCCTATGAGGCTGATGCGCCTCCTGTTCCTGCCACGCGACAGGTCTCACTCCTGGACATGCTGGAGCGTGATACAGCTGACAAGTCGAATGTGATCCAGCCAACGCAGACCGAGTCCTAAACCCCGTATAATAGAGATTATAAAATCTTACTTTTTGTAATATCTGTGAAAAGGATCCCGATGAGGTTAACCATGAAATTAAGCAAATTGACTCTGTCTGCCCTGGGTCTGGCGGTTTTGGCCAGCACTGCCCTGATGTCTCCTGAAGCAGAATCTGCCGCCAGTTCTGCAAAAATCACCCATGTCTTTGGACTGGTACAAGCCCGCTCAGGAGCCGCCTGGAACAAAGCCAATCCCAACCAGGCCCTCTATCCTGGCATGACCTTGCGCACCGGCGGAAATTCCAGAACCGAAATCCGCTATACCGATGGCTCAGTCGTGCGCCTGGGTTCCCGCACGATTCTGCGGGTTCGCCCGGCCAAAGATCTGCGTCTTTTGCGCGGCAAAACCTGGATCAAAAAACACCATGACAAATCTCAAAAAATGCGGATTCGCACCCCCATTGCCGTGGCCACGGTGATCGGCACTGAACTCTTTGTTTCCCATAACGAAGCCAATGTCAGCCACGTAACCACCTTAACCGGGATTGTCGAAGTCGCCAACGACAAAGGCCAGACCAAACAGGTCAAGCCGGGCGAATGGGTAGAAATAGAACCCGGCAAAGACATGGTCGATCCCACCAAATTTGACTGGAACGAACTCAAGAAAAAAGAACGTTTCATGATGGATCTCAATTTTGTCCCCCCCGCAGAAGCCAGTTCGGAACTTGACGAAGACTGGAAATAGGCGTACTTTTAACAGAACCGTTTAAAACCTTTGACCATTGTCCCAAGCGGCAATGGTCATTCTAAGTTGGAGTTTTGTATGAAAAAATACGCATTTCCGCGATCTTTCATGAAAGGATCGCTCTTGGTCGCATTGCTGGCAGGGTTTACGCTCCTTCAGGCTCCGGCCCTGGCCGAAACCGATCAGGCTTCAAGCCCGTGGTCGGATGTGGCCCAAAACCATTGGGCGGCAGGGGCCCTGCAGGAATTGGTTGAACGCTACAAGCTGCAATTGGGCTTTCCCGATGGGCAGTTTAAGGGCCAAAGTCCTCTCAGTCGCTATGAGATGGCTGCCCTCTTGGCCAAGGTCTTGAAAACGATTGAATCTAAACAACTTGAGCTCAAAACCGCCGATCTGGCACTGATAGAAGAACTCAAAGCCCTGTTGCTCGAAACCAGCGAAGCGCAGAATGAACGGCTGGAGATGCTCGAAGATCGCAGTGATTTGCTGCGCTCAGATCTTGAAGAAGGTTTGGATAAACTGGAGGCAGCCCTGGGCATACGTCCCTTTGGTTCTCTGGCTGTTCGCTATTGTGGCATGACCACACGTTTGGGGGATCCGGCCCAGATCTTGGGCGCCAATTTTCTCGGCAGCACCTTTCAGGTGAGGCTGGGGGCGGGTGTTCAGGGCAAAGTACCGGGGGGCTTTGATTGGCAGGTGCGCCTGCTGACCAACGACAATAATTCGTATAATCTCTCCTGGTATCCCTTTGGGGGCAACCATATTCCCCGCGCACCCATTACCCTGGATCGGTTTTTTATACGTTACCAGCCCCAGGATCTCAATGCCAGCAATTTTCAATGGGCCTTGACGGCGGGCAAAGCTCCCAATTTATTTGCAGAGACTGAATTGGTCTTTGATGAAGATATCTCTTTCAGTGGCTTAAGCCAAAGTCTGAAATGGAAAAACCTCGCACCGTTTTGGAAGAGTTTAAGCCTCGAAGGGGGGGAATACGCTCTTCTGGTAGAGGAGACCTTCATCACGACAGCCCTTTTGGGGGCCAAACTGAGCAGTGAATTTCAACCTGCAGAGGCCGTTCATTTGAAAGTAGGCGGCAGCTACCTTCATTATCTCGGTGCTGACCAACTTGCCAAATACAATTTTGCCCAAGGCTATCAGGGGATTTTCAGTTCCCGCAACCGAGGGGCAGATAAAAATAATTTCGAATCAGATTTTCATCTGCTCAATGGCTTTGCCAAATTGGAACTGAATTTCTGGGAAAACCTGCCCATCAGCCTCAATGCTGAATACCTGCGCAATTTGGGCAGTGTGGATAAAAACCAGGGTTGGTGGGCAGGTCTGCAATTGGGAGAACTCAAAGACCCTGGCTCCTGGCAGTTCAAATATGCCTACCGGGGCCTGGAACAAGAAGCCAATCTCTCCTTGATGGTAGAGGATACCCTGGCGGGCACGAATGTCAGTGGACATATGCTGGATCTGGGCGTGCGACTGGCTGAAAAAACCAGTCTCAATCTGACCCTGCATATGCGCACGCCTTTGAATCAGCCGGAATCAGACCATCTTTATATTCTCTATACCACCTTACGTCAAGATTTTTAGAACCCCAAAGGAGAACCTCATGCAACGATCCGTAAAAACTGCACTTCTGGCCCTGACGGCACTTACCCTGGTCAGCGGCTTGCCTGCCGGAGCCCAAACAGCAGCTCAGGCCCCTGGCTATAGCGATGTCCCCGCAGATCATTGGGCGGCAGGTGCCCTCAAAGAACTCGCAGAAAAACATCAGATCCAACTGCGCTATCCCGATGGTGAATTCAAGGGCCAACGCGCCTTGACCCGTTACGAGATGGCCGCCCTCTTGGTTCAGGTGCTGAGACAGCTCAAAGCGTCTGAAATCAATGGCAGCGATAAGGCACTGCTCAAAGCCCTGCAGACAGAATTCAACAAGGAATTGGAAACTCTCAAGCTCGAACTTCAGGAAGATCTCAACACCATTCAGGATCGCTTGGATTTACTGGACATGGGGCTTGAAGAAACCAAAGAAGGCATATTGGGCGCCCTGGCGCACAGCTTGCCCTTCAATCTAAGTGGCGATCTGGCCTTTCGTCACGAGTTGGTAACGCCTGAATTTGGCAATTTTGAGAAAGCCACGACCAATACGCCCCAGACCCGCATCACCCTGAGCTTGAACAGTCGCGGCAAAGACGTCTTTGGCTATGGCGCCCGTCTGAGTGTCGGAAATCTGCGCAATCCAGGCAATCCCTGGTGGCGGCTGGGGGATTTCAATGCCCGTGTCGAATTTGCCCTCGATCGCTTTTTTATTGTCTGGCGGCCCAGCTCCTTTTTAGACCTTACCGCCGGCAAATTCCAAAACGTCTTTTCAAACAGCGAACTCTTGATGGATTTTGATGTCCAACCCGAAGGGGCCATGCAGCAATTGCATTTTGATCAGATTTCAGAGGTCTTTCGTTCCTTTTCGCTGACACTGGGTGAAACGATTATCAATATGAACAAGGTCTATCAGGGCAATACCTTTCTGCTCAGTGGCAAGGCCGATGCCAAGCTCGTGCCCCTGTCCTGGATGGAAATCGATTTGAGTGCAGCTTACCACCAGTATATTGGGGAATCTGTGCTGTATACTGCCAGCCAATTGGCCAATGACAATGGACTCAGCCAGCCGATTGTCGGCAATCAGATGACCAATACCCTCAATACGGCATTCAGCATTCTCAATGGAGCTGCCAAAGTGAATCTGCAATTGGGAGAACTCGGGCCACTGCAAGTCTCCTTTGATTACCTGCGCAATCTGGCTGCTGCCTCAGGCAATCAAGCCTATCAAGCGGGACTTCAATGGGGTGCGGCCCGCAATCCCGGCGATTTTTTCGTGGGCTATTTCCTCAAATACCTTGAAAAAGATGCCGCTGTCTCGTATTTTGTTGAAGATCAGTTGGGAGGAACCAATCTGCTGGCCCATGAAGGTCAAGTCGGTGTGAAAGTCTGGGACAAAACCACGCTTTTCGCCACCTACCAATACAAGGACAGTCTGACCCAACCTGGTGCCCCGATCCATACCTTACGCACCGGGATTCATCAGGCGTTCTGATCGGCTTCCCGTGGGTCGGTTGGATCGCTTCGAACCGGCTCACGCAGCCCCAGTGCCCGATCCAAATTTTGGAGGGCGTCGCCTCGATTTTGATTTTCTGCCGAAAAGAGCGCATTAAAATCCTGCTCAGACAGGAGCTGAAGCGGGTTTCCCGGTTGACCGACGTTGTAGTTTTCGACAGTGCGCTGATAGGCAAAATTCAGATTTCTGCCAGAGCGCAAGATCATGCCCAAACTGCGCAATTGCTTGGCAAGATACTCTGCCGAAGAGGTTTTCCCCAGTCGGGAAATTTCGCTCATGGCTTCTTTCTGAAGATTGGTGGGATTGACACGTGTGGCTCCAAAACAGGTCGCAACGCGATCGCGAAAGGAAGTATCTTCAAGCAGAGCCTGGGCTGCAGGACTTAAGTTCTGGTAATGGGGATCGGCAGGATTGAGATTCCAGCATTTGTGCTCTGCCCCCAAAGCTGCCATTTCGCTCAGCAGAATCAGTTGTTCAGGGCAAGTCAGCAGTTTCAGGCCAAGGGCGAAGCGGAGAGGCTAAAAATTGTTCAATCTTTGCATAGACCCGCCAACGAATCAAATCTTCACGCGGTTCGCGCGGCCGGGGCAGAATCGGCAAATGCCAGTGAGAATCCAAAAGCAGGGTTTCGAGATGATTGTGGGGCAAGCCCTGGGCAATCAAGCTGGCACTGTGGGGATCTACCACACGATCGCGGCGGCTTTGTACGATCAGAATTTCAAGATCGGGGGGCAAAACCATGCCTTTTTTTAATTCCCGCCGCAGTTTACGGGTTAGCTTATCCAGTTCGTGCACGGCATGCAGGGGCAATTCCCGATACCAGCAGGCGATCCAATCTGGGTCAAAATCATTGGCAATGGCCTGAACCCCGGCCTTGCGGGCCAAAGCCGCCAAACGCATGGTTTTCTCACGGGGTTCCACCAAGGGTGCGACCAGCACCAATTGTTTGACTGCCGGAAAACATCGGCGGTTGAGCAATTCCAAGAGCAGCGTACAGCCTGTGGAAGAGGCAATCACACACTGATTCGGATAGCCCAAACGCTGAAGATCAGCCAATTCCTGCTCCAGGGGGCGCTGCCAGTCCTGCCAGGAAGCTTTGCGAAATTCAGCGATATCTGAGCCATGGGCCCCCAACATGATTTGAGAACCTTGCCAGGCCGGATATTTTTCGAGCAGATGATCCAGCAAAAAATGGGTTTCAAAAGGCGTGGCTGAAAAACCATGCACCGTAATCAGACATTTTTCAGGCAAAATTTCAGGAGCCCCCTGCGCTGAAAGCAATTTGGCTCCCACCCGAGGCGGAATATGGGGGTGATCCAGATCGCCCGCTTGGGTCAGATCCAGGGGCTGGCGAAAACGCCAGAGATCCCCCAATCGGCTTTTGAAGGGTTTGGCGTCAGGCATCAGGAAGAAACCTGAACCTCGACCTGGCCTGTAAAATCATAGTTTTGCATCCAGGCTTTGCCGTGGTGACAGAGATAGTGAAAGAGCGTACTGCGGCTGTTATCCACCAGCCAAAGGGGTTGGCCATAGAGGGTTTTAAGATATCGCATAAACGCCTGGTGAAATTCAGAAGCCTCTTCCTGAGACAGCCCTTCCAGAGTTTCATAGCGTACAGAAATACTCCAGTCATCTTGTAAGTCCTGATCATGCACCATGGTAATGCCAAATTTTTCGCGGTTTTTAAAAATCGGCGCAAATTTTTGTAAAAAGAAATATCCCGCCCCAAGTGAATGCATGATTGAATGGTTTTGCTCAACAAAACGCACGGTGGTTTCAGCCTCAGCACGGGTTTCGGTTGGAAATCCAAAGAAAATAAATGAATAGTTATATATTCCTGCGGCATCGGTATTGCGATAGACCTGCACAGCAATCTCAGGATCCGTCCCCTTGGCCATCAATTCAATCACACGGGGGTGAGCCGATTCCAACCCATACATAATAAACTGGCAGCCCCCCTGGGCAATCAATTCACAGGTTTCAGGGTCAAATTCTTTCTGCAGGCGTGAGAGAATCGACCATTTCAAATCCAAGTTTTGCGCTAAAAGCGACTGGGACAATTGTCTGGCGTAATTGGGCGAGAGCGTTTCATCGCCAAAGGAAAAACGCCTGACCCCATATTTCTGTGCCAGCAAGACCATGTCCTGCGCCATGAGAGCAGGTTTACGCAGGCGGTAGCGGGGGGCATAGGAAACATAGTGATCACAGAAAGAGCAATCTTTCCAATAGCAATCTTTGGAACCCAAGAGGGGTAAAATCGGCTCAGGCACCCAATAGCGATCCAGCGGCAGGCCCTCAAAATCAGGCGGAGGCAATTCATTCATCGGAACAGGCAGACCCGGTTCGTTGCGATGCACTTGCCCCTGCTGATCGCGCCAGACCAAACCCGGTACAGAGGCAAAATCCGACTGATTTTCTAAGGCCCGAATCAAACCCAAAAGCGGCAATTCCCCTTCGCCACTGACCATGCTGTGGAAAAACAGCTCAAAGCCAGGATTGGGTTTTTCAACCAGGGCCGCCGCAAATTTTGAAAACAGGGCCCCTCCGAAGGTAATATGCAGTTGCGGCCAACGCTCTCGCAGCATGCGCGCCAGGGTCAATCCGGCCACCAATTGGGTCGTATCGGCAATCGAGATGCCGACCAGATCGGGTAAATTCTTTTCGAGTTCTGGCAGGGCATAGTGTTGGTAAAAATCCAGAAAGGGGTTAGATGCCTTGTCAGCTGTGGCTTTTGCAAGTTCATCGCTTGAGGATTCGCGATAGGGCAGCAGAATCGCCCGCTTGCTGCACTGACTGGGGGCAAAGGGCAGCGATAAGAGTTGGTAGGCCTTTTCAAGCACAGCTTTGGCCTCTACAAAGGCGAGAGGCTCATAGTATTGGGGGGAACGCAAGAGGTCTTTGGCGGCATCCACCTGGGGTAAAAAATCTCTCACTACCGCTTCCAGCGGCAAAACCTGCCGAACCTGCTCCGTATTTCGGGTCAAGAGCAAGCGTTCTAACCAGACCTGCGAAATGACCCGGTCATGAAATTCAAGATTGAGATCCCATTGGCGCACCTCACAGCCCTGCTGCCGCAACCAAGCCGTGAGAGCGGGCAAAGAGAGATAGGGTTGACTGGGCTCCCAAAAGGGAGGAAAAACCAAGAGCGTCTTGACCATTTCAGCTCCTCTTAAACCTGACTGAACGATAACACAGGGCAGGAGTGAAAATAAAGCTTCAAAAACGTTTTAAACGGCAGCCCGCTAAAAGACTCAATGATCGCTATTGAGCAAACCAATGCCAGCGCCAATGGCGACACCAATTCCCAAAGCAATCGGCGAGGAAGCGGTCAAACGATCTGCTGCCATTGAGGCCACCGCTGAACCTGCAATGCCAAAGACTGAGCCCCCAATCAAGGCGCCCCCAATCGTGTTTTTAACCGCATTGAGATTTTCATTGCCGGTTTCAAGGTGAATCAGGCCAATGCCAGAACCCAGCGCAACGCCCAAACCCACACCAAAAGAAGAAGGGGCCATCAAGGCCTCAGCGCCCATGCTGTTGACAATGCTATTGGCCAGCCCCATGGCAGAGCCGCCAATCAAAGCACCAGCGGCAATATTTTTGACTTGATTGATTTGTTCATCGCCCGTATCCAGCTTGTATAAACCAATGCCTGCGCCCATGGCCAAACCGAGCCCCGTGCCAGAAGCAGAGGGAGCCGTGAGACGATCGGCACTGATTGAACGTAACACACTGTTGGCCACGGCACTGATGCCACCGCCCAACAAAGTACCCCCGGCAATTTTCTTGGCAATGCCCAAAGGCGAATCTGTATGTTTTTGGAAAGCGACAGCATCGCCTTGATCCAGCGGGCTGGGCTCAGGGGCTGGCGCAGGGGGAAGTGGGGGCTCTACAGCTCGGGCTGTAATTTTGGTTTCAACAGTTACCTGAAGATTTTGTCCTGTTACTTGAAAATTTCCCATGCGCATTTCCTTCGCTTAAATAGAGCAGATTTGAACCAGTAATAGCATACCCTGAAATCACTAAAATTAAACAGGGCCCGCGTAAATTTTTAAAATTATACTCAAGAACTTAAGGGCTGATTGATAGCGGATAGGCTTCTTCACGTTTGGGATGGTTCATACCAGCCGCCCAGGCATTGAGATAGCCATTGCTGAGCAAATCGGTATCCTGGTAGGCAGGGCCCCAATCACCCGAGTTATCGTAGTTCTTACCTGGGCTGCCCCAGAGGCCGCTGAACTGAATAAACTCACTCGAATTCAAGGGCTTGCTGCGCTCTCCCAGATTGACCAAGCCCCCTGAAATACCAGTTTCCCCACTGAACCAGCTGACTTGCCCTTTGCTCCAGCTTTCCTGACGCACAAAGGTTTCAGGTTTATTGGGATCCACCCGACAGGAGAAAAAGCCGCCAAGGCCTTTGCAACCGTCGGCACTGACCTCATTGGCCACCGTATGGATCTGGTGGCTTTGGGGGGCAGAATAAATTCGGGCATGGGTTTCACCTTCCCGCTCGATTTCATTCCAGGCAAGATATTTGAGTTTTTTATCCAGGGCATAGCCCAGTTTGAGCGGCTCAAAATGACTGTCAAGCACCAGATGCACGCTGACCCAATCGCCCCCGTGATCTCCCCCTCCGCTGTGATAGGCATAGAATCGCCAGTATTGAAGGGTAACACCCTTCAGGGTATTGGGATAGGCATGAAAATAGGTCACCCAATCGCTTGTCGTTTTGCTTCCTACCCAGGCTTCTTTGGGCAAATCAGCGAGGTAAAAACTGCGTAGTTTTTCGCGGCTGCGGGTACTGTTGGAAGCCGTTGGCAATTTGGTATCACAGGAGGCAGGGTGCGTTGCGCCCAACAAATCCTGAAGCGAAGGAGAGGTTTTGATCTGGGCCTGTAAATCTGGGCTACAGTCTTGATCGACAAACCAAAGTGCAGATTGGGCAAGATAGGTTTGGGGAAGCAGCGGGAAATAGGTTTCTTCGCTGGAATGAAAAAAAACAGGAGCAAACTTTTCTGCCAATTGGGTTTCACAGGCCTCACTCAGGCCATCACCATCCAAATCCGGCCCAGCAGGACATCCGCCCATTCCAGGAGCAGAACTGGGAATCACACTGGGTGGTGGAGAATCGGGAGACACAGGTTCGCTGGAGATTGTTTCGGGTACAGGGGCCTCTGGTTGGGGTTCAGTTTGCTCAGGCAAAGCAGCAGGCACAGCAGACGCATTGGCAGAGGCCTGATTCAATTCGCTGCGCAGAGAATCAAGCTTGGCTTCAAGACTTGCCACCAATTGAGCAGCGGCACTGGGAGACGCTGGGGTCGCCTGGGTAACAACTGGAGCAGCCGCTTTGCTGCTACAGGCCAGCAGAACAGATAGGGCCAAGAGATTCAGCCCTCCCAAACGCCGAGAGTATAGGCCATGGGCCTTGTATACAGGTCTTTTTTGCATACCCTTAAGATAGCACAGCCCCCACTTGATGATAAAGCCAAAGACCCAGCTTTTTTGATACCACAGCCTGTTTGCCAATGGTATACTGAGCGTGAAAATAAGCAGGATAGAAGACCATGAATGCTGTCAGACGCCTCTCAGTTCAGGAGTTTCAGAATGAAGCCCTGCTGATGGCGCTGCTTAGAGAAAATAAACCCTTTATTGTCCGTGGCTTTCCAGCCCAAACAGGGGCTTATCAGCTCACCCTGGAACTCTTTCGAAACAGAGCAATTCCTCTTTTCAATCTCCTGGGCAACAGTGCCGAGCCAGGTGAAATCCGCAATTACCACGAATTGGTGGAAGCCTTCTCCAGACTGAAGGCAAAATCAAGCAAGACACTAAATATTAAAGCCTTTATGCAGGAATATCAGGCTTTATTTTCAAAATATATCCTCTCGTCAGAAAAGCTGGATACCACACAGGATTTCAATGTACAGTTTGATGTCGATCCCCGCTCAGAACTCAGCCGACTCCTGGTCAGTCCTGTGACTGTGCCCTACTCTCAAGTTCTGCAAGGTTTTACCCGCCGCTCCTATCTCAATACCGTGGTCAATATTTCACGGGGAAATGGCAAATACTTTAACCGCAGCAAAAGCATTCACGCTCACAATTATGATACCTTTACCCGTTTTGGAAGTGCCGGGCCTCAAACCTGCGTGTATTTTTTTCCACCCACCTATTATCTGCGCTTTCAAACCCGTCTGGTTTCGAGCAACCCCGGTATCGCGCTGCTGATTCCCAATATCGCAGTACTCAATGACAGCCTGCTTGAAGAAGCCTGGGTTTATCAGGAGGTTCTACCTGGAGATATTGTTTACACCCCCCCGCTCTGGTTCCATTGTTTTCATCACCAGGGTGAGTATCTCAATATCGCCAACGGCGAGTTTTTTTGGGATTTGCATCAGGAACGACTTGCCCAGATTCTCCCTGAAACCTTTGGTCCCGATTGGGAAAAACTCGTGACCCACGCTCAAAGCCTGCCTCATTTTCAAGCCTGAATCAACACAAGGCAAAGTGAGCTGACCTACCAAACCATCGCATAGTGCTCCTGCCATAGCCGACAGGCTTGGCGGGGGATGAATTGCGATAGCGGCATTCCGCCGCTCATTCCAGCTTTTGTTGCTCAATATACTGTT
>PFGG01000037.1 GCA_002783405.1 bacterium (Candidatus Blackallbacteria) CG13_big_fil_rev_8_21_14_2_50_49_14
CTTGGGCTTTGCCTAAGCTTTGTTCCTTGACAATAGAATCGACATGAGGTTGTTGCGCTGAAATCCCGCGCAACGTAAAGTCGCTTGGGTGTCCTTGATATAGGAACACACCGAGAGCTTCGCTCTCATGGCCCGGACGGGGCCTTGTGCAACTAACGTAACGGGTTGCCGTATGCGTTTGCACAGAAGCCGCTGCTGCTTTAGCTGGCGGAGTCGTCACGGGAAATCCTTTCACAGCCTGACGAAATTTATCTGCACTATACCAAAAACACAAGCCACTCGCAGTAGAATTTCAGGCCTTGACAACCTTGACTTCGCGCCCTTGGTAGGCCACGACATCGCCTGGATGTAATTTTTTACTGCGACGGGTTTCAAGTTCGCCATTCAACATCACTTCGCCATTTTGAATGGCATATTTGGCCTCGCCTCCCGTTTGGCAAAGATCTGCCAATTTAAGAAATTGAGCCAGTTCAATCACTTCTGTTTGAATCGCACATTCAGACATAATCAGGCAAATCCTCTGCATCTTCTTCCAAGGCATCCAAATCAGCCCATTCATCAAACTCTTCGGTTTGGAGCTGCTCTGCTTGAGTTGCTGAGTCAGCTTCTGATTCAGCCTCCAGAAGTATGCGTTGAATTTCTTCGTTCATACGCCCTGTCGCCATCATGCCAAACATTTTAAAATCTCCACGCAAGGAAAAGAGGGGGTATTTAAACGTCGCGGGGCGATTTTTTTCAACCACAAAATGCCCCATCCAGGCGAAGAAATAGCCCAAAAGGGGTGCCAGCAAAAACAAGCGGGGACGCCGCCGCGAAGCGGCCAGCGTAGCACAGCCCAAAGCCAGGCCCGTTCCCAGAAAATGCAATTTCCGGTTCAGTGGGTGTTTGTGCTCCTGCACGTAAAAGGGCCAGAATTCCTGAAAATTTTTGTATTTCTTCTGCATGGTATTCTCCTTGCCCTGATTCTCTGTGGCCATCAGAATATAGTATACTACAGCATATTTTCAGCAAGGCACAGGGCATGCAAACCAGTACAGAAAACAGCTCTTTTAGTGGTGTTGCTCCAGATCAAACTTCTGGTCAGAATGCCTGTTTAAGTCAGGAATTCGTATTTGAGAACTTCTTCAGCGTTGAAGAGTGTGAACAGATCACCTATCTCGATTTAACGGTTTATCAGGCCGAAGTCAATTACCATAACCCTGAAAAAAGCCTGAGCCAACTGAATCTGAAGCATCGCAACGCCCTGAACAAAGCCATTCCACGCCGCCCTGAGTTTGAATGGATCTACGGTCGCCTGATTCATAAACTTCACCAAGTCAACCGAGATTATTACCATTTTGACCTGCGCTCGATGAGCGATCTCCAATTACTGGAATATCAGAACACAGGCTTTTATGGCACCCATGTGGACATTGGGACAGGCGCTATTTCCAACCGAAAATTGACCATGGTGACCTTTTTAAGCTCTCCCGAAGATTACGAGGGCGGAGATCTGGTTCTCAAACCCAAAGGTCTGGCAGTGCCACAGAAACAAGGATCTCTCGTGGTTTTTCCTTCGTATATGCCCCATGAGGTCTGCCCTGTGACCCAAGGAATTCGACACAGTCTGGTGGCCTGGATTACTGGCCCCTGTTTCAGGTAAACACATGCAAGAACAAAAAACCACAACGACGCCTCAAGGCTTTGAAATCAACGATGATTTGATGCGGGCCATGTATTACCCAGATGTTTTTTCACCCGCTGATTGTGAAAAAATTCTGACTTTAACCACCGATCCCAATCTCTCAGCCCTGTTTAAGGAACAAACACGGCAGAAGATGCCGGACTATTATCAGCAAGCCAATTTCAGCACTGAACTGCTCCCCTATATTCCTGAAAACAACTGGATTTTTGATCGCCTGGGCAAAATTATTCATACTATCAATCAAAAATACTATCATTTTGAGATTGAAAATCTGGCAGGAACCCAACGTGTCACCCTGGCACCCGAACAAGGATTAGACTGGCATTTGGAAGTCGGCCAAGGCGAGTTTTCACTGCGAAAAATCAAACTGCTTATTTTTCTTTCAGATCCCGACAGTTATACCGGGGGTCTGATCGAGTTTGGCAGCAGTTCACAACGCACCTATCGCCAAAGTCTGGGCGGAGTTTTGATCTACCCCACCTATTTTATGACCCGAATTCACCCGGTACAGACAGGCCAGTTCCGCTTTTTACAAACCTGGGCCCTGGGCCGGAATGCCTTCCTTTAATAACAGTCCCCTGCTCGATCAGGCAGCCAGCTGGCCTGGCTTTCTTTCCGCTGCAGAGTGCAAAAACCTGAGCACCCTTCCAAATAGCTTTCAACCGGCGCGTGTCAAAGACATTGCGCAGGACCGGGTGGAACTGCGCCCTCAGGAACGCAAAACTCAAACTTTCAGCATTCTGGATACCCCCGAGACCCATTGGCTATACCAACGTTTGAATTACGTTCTGAATGAGCTGAATCAACGCTGTTTCCGTTTTCGCATTCAATATTTTCTGGCCCCTGAGGTGCTGAAATACGAGCCAAATGGCTTTTATGCGCCCCATACCGATTTGGGCCGGGCAGAACTTTCTTCACGCAAGCTCAGCGCCGTGACCTTGCTTTCTGACCCCCAGAGTTTCAGCGGAGGCGAACTGATCTTTTACCCCCCCCAAAAGGATTTAAACATCGCCCAAGGCACCCTGCTGCTCTTTCCTGCCTGGCTGATTCACGAAGTGCGCCCCGTGTTGACTGGCGAGCGTTACTCATTGGTCACCTGGATACATGGGCCATGTTTCCGCTGAATTTCCCCCCTGATTTTCTTTGGGGAACAGCCACTTCGGCCTACCAGGTCGAAGGTGGCATTCAAAATGATTGGAGTGAAGCCGGAATCGACGCAGGCCAAGCCTGCAATCACGTGCAACGCTACGCAGAGGATATTGAACAGGCCGCAGCCTTGGGAACCAATGCCTTTCGGCTCTCGCTGGAATGGGCAAAGCTGGAACCAGAGCCAGGCGTTTGGGACAGCGCTGCAGAGGCGCACTACCACGAGGTGTTTAATCAGCTAGAGGCATCAGGCTTGACCCCCATGGTTACCCTCTTTCATTTTACCTTGCCCCTTTGGCTGGCACGACGAGGAGGCTGGCTCAACCCTGAAATACTGCCTGCCTTTGAGCGCTTTGCCGGCCGCATAGCCACATGCTTTGGCAAGTATGTAAAGTATTGGGTGAGCGTGAATGAACCCGTGGTCTATGCCTTTAAAAGCTATGAAGAGGGCTCTTGGCCCCCCTTTCAAACAGAACGCAGGAAGGCTCTACAGGTTTTTTTGCATTTGCTTCAGGGCCATGTTCTGGCAGTAAAGCAAATCCGGCGCCAATCACCCACAGCACAAATCGGAATTGCCAAAAATCTGACGCTCTTAGAACCCTATCGCCCTTGGCACCCTGCCGATCAGGCCCAAAGCCGGTTTCAAAACAAAATCTTCAACCAAGCCTTTATTGAAGCCCTGATCACAGGCGTCCTCAAGCTTTGGGTGCCGGGTGCAGGCAAAATCAGTTTACAACTGCCGCCAAGCGACAGGGGTTGGTTGGATTTTTTAGGTATCAATTACTATACCCGTTTCAAGGTCAATGCCCAGGGAGCACATTTACTCAGCCCCCAGGCTGTGCTCAGCGATCTGGGCTGGGAAATCTACCCCGAAGGCCTCTTGAAAATGTTGCGGCTGGCAGACCAATGGAGCGGGCATTTGCCCCTGTATATCACCGAAAATGGCCTGGCTGATGCATCAGATTTACAGCGTGGCCCCTTTTTACTGGCACATTTGCGGGTTCTCAGCCAGGCCCTGGCAGAAGGCCTGCCAATCAAAGGCTATTTTCACTGGAGTCTCTTGGATAATTTTGAATGGGCCGATGGGTTTGAGCCCCGTTTTGGGCTCTTGAATGCCGAGCGTCAGTGGCGCCCCTCTGCACGGCTGTATCAAGGCTTGATTCAAGCTGCCCGTCAGCAGAGATAGATCTCTAAAAAAAAAGCCGCCAGAGAGGGGGGGGGCTTTTTTATCACTTTAAGATTTTTTGAGAATACGAACCCAGGTAGCCCCTTCTCCCATCAATACCAGAATCAGGACAACCAGTGCCACTGCACTCAGGATTTGAAAAACCATGCATTCTCCGTGATTTTATAGCGAGAGCAGGCCTTTCCTGCCGACGCCTGTTACATTGCAGCTCAAAGTGCATGCCGGAACCAACCATTTCAATGCACTGCGTCAATGGTGATTAGCATAACACAGCCTCTTTCTGATGAGGAGGAGATTTCCTGCACAGAAGTTCAAGCAGAATTCAAATCCACTGTTTTGAGAATTTTAAAATGAACTTAAAGGCCGAAAAATAACCAAGACATGAGCCTTTAGCAAAAGATAAGAAAACAATGACAGATCTACATTTACAGATAACAGCCCCGCAAGCCACCCTCACCTGCCCAACAAATCAGGCACAGCCCAGAACAGCAAGTACCCACCCAATAAGCTCAGCTCAGCGTACTGAAACAGCCCTAAAAAAAACCGATCAGTTGCAACTCAAGTCTCCCCAAATGCTTCCGCTGGCCATGCCTCTGCTCGATGATATTCTATTTATAGGTCTGAATGGCAGCAGTACGCTTGAAACCCAAGCCCTAAAAAAAACAAGCACGGCCCCGATTCATCCTATTCCAGGCCAAGCCCATTATGAGATTGTCTTAAACAAGACCCGTGTTTCTTTGATTGATTCAGAAAGCCTTTCAAAGCTTCAACTGCCTCCTGAAACTGAAGAGAAACTCAATAGCTTTTTAATCGATTTCTATGTCAAACAATTCTTGTTCAGTGAAGAAGGCGAGAGCCAGAGTGAAACAGCCGCTTTTGTGACCCGTCGCGAAGCGCTTTCAGAAAAGATTGCAGAACTGCAACTCCCAGCAGACCTCAGCGAGCAGCTATTTGACCAACTCAGTCATCAAACAGGCGCTTTGATCAGCGTTGAGGGCCAATCTCTCAATCTGCTCTTTCGCGAAGATATTGAAACCTTTGTCAAAGCACTGCAACTGCCCCAGCCACAAACAAAGGCCCTAAGAGATCTGCTCAGTTCACCGGGAATGGCTGTCAATGCCCGCGACGAAATGGCAAAGTTGATCTGTATCTTTGCCAAGGCTGAAAAAGGACAGGCCATTCCAGAACGCTTGGTCATTTCAGGTCACAGTACTGGAGAGAGTTATTTTGGCCTGAGTACAGGCGAAGAATTGCCCACGGCCAATCTGCGCATGCAAGATATTCTCAACCTGGCCCGTATTCTACCCAAGGCAGCGGCTCAGATTCAAGATATCGCGATTACGGCCTGCAATGCGGGGCATGCCCTGCATGCTGAAAAATACCAAAGGGCATTTCCCCACTTAAAAACCTTTATGGGTTATGCCGGTTCAGCTCCAGGTTCTGCTTCTGGTGCTGTTCCCCATCTCAAAACCTGGGAATCAGCCACACGCGGAAACTCTGAAAAATTGAGCCCCCAGCTGTTTCAAAATTTCAGAAAAGGTGAAAATGTCGCTACCTGGACCGCTTCACAGGGCTACCTCATGGACAGTAAAAAACAAGCCCAAAAAAATCTGCCTGAATTCATTCACGCTGTGAATTCGCGCATAGAAGACTATTACCTACAGGACAAAGCGGTTACAGACCCCCAACACGGAGAATTACGTGAACTCAATTCCAATATTCAATTGGTTTTGGGCAATACCCCCAACTTGAGCGAGAAAGACCGCCTCACGCTGCAAAGCGCTGCGAGCCGAAGTATTCGCCTACTTTATTTCAAAAATATTGCCAAAAATTTTAATCGGGTTTACAGCCCCCAAATTCGAGCCGCTTACCAGGCAGTAGGTCTTGAGCCCGTCTCATTTGAAGGACTCTCACGCGCCGAATGCCGCGAAGCCGCCCAGAAAATACATCGCTTGCGTGAAAACCTGCACAACCAAGCCTCAGCACTTTCTTCACAGGCAGATTCTCTGCCTGCTGAACTGTCGGCTCAAATCAAGGCCCTCAGCAACTTAGATGAATTGCTCAGCAAAGGCTTAATCGGACTCGAACCGGAGCTAATTCCTGAAACTTGGTTATAGCATGTCCTTTTCAAGCTTTTTGCATAGGTATGTTATGCTGAGCTAAAAATTTTGCCCAAGTGCATGGCAGAGGTCACGAATGGAACTCCCTTCTCTCTCTTCTCGGGAACAAGCATTGCAGGAGTCTCTGCTTGCACAGGGGCTGCTCAGCCCCACTGAATGGCAGGAGATTTTAACAGCCCGAAAACAGGCCTGGGATCAGGCTCTGGAAAGTTTAAACGGTCGCCAAGCCGAAATTTCACTCGAAACCGGCAGTCTGTGTCTGCGCAGTTTTCCCGATTTGCAACTGAAAAACAGTCTGGCACTCGAAATTCCGATTCCCCAAAAAAACCAGGCTAGCTGGGGCCGAGACATGATTGGCCTGAACCCTGAAGATGGCCGCCTGCTGGAATGGTTCAGCCTGCCTGAAACCTACGCACCCCAATTCCTGATTCCCGATTCAGGCGAGATCAGCCTGGGTTTCAGCCGCCCAGATCAACCCTTTCTTGGAGCCAGTCTTGCAGCTTTTGATCTCAGACATTCCTCCCAAGCTGAATTTAATCCTTGCGATCTCTTTATTTCACCTGGTAAACGCCTGTTGCTGCTCAGCGACCGCAAGGCAGGAAGTGTTGAAATTGTCTCTCTGCTCACGGGGCGTTCGTTGGCCAAGGTTCCGATTCGCCCGGCAGGTAGTCTGCAGGCCATCAATATCACCTTCAGCCCCGACGAACAATGGGCCTACCTGACCGATCAGATCACCACCAATCTGCATATTTTGGAATTGGGCTCTTTTCGCATACGCAGCCTGCAAACGGGCTTGGGCACCTTGGGGAATCTAGTCTTGGCCCCCGATCCGCGCTACCTCTTTTTGCTGGTGATCAAGCCCAGTCTGCGTTTGCTCTATTTTGAGATTGAAAGTTTTCAAATCGTTCAGGAACTGAATCTCAAAGGCAATGCCTTCAGTCAGGTCAGCGACGCCCCTACCGATCTCATGCATCTCAGCCCCGATCAAGCCTATTTAAGCGTCTTGACCAGCCTCGATGAACCAGCCCCCCTGACCCCCGTGGTCAACGTGATTCGCACCGAAACGATTAAAACCATTCGCCGTTTTGCGATTAAAGACGGCTGCAGGCCCGCTGCACTGGTCACCGGTCTGCCCAATCCTTTGCAGGAAACAGCCTCTCGCAGCCTGAACAGTTGGCTTGAAAGCAAAGTTCCGGCTGCAGAAATCCGGCGGATGCAAAGCCCTCTGGCCGCAGCCCCCAGCACGCAAAAAAAAGCATCAGCTCCTGCCTACCAAGCACCCCTTGCGCCCCCCCTCAGTGAAGCAGAAAGTGCCGAACTGCTGAAGCGTCAGGCTCCTCCCATCAGTCTGCCAGCAGAAGCTGAGAATGCGCTGGTAGAATTGATGGTTCAGGCCTTTTATCAGGAAACGCTGACCCATCTGCGCGTGCATCCGGTTGAAATCAGGCGCCTGCGACAGTGCGCCCATGAACTGAAGCTCGAACTGGAACAGAAATATGCCGTCATGGCTGAGGTGGATGGTATTTTAGGCCAATACCACTTAAAAACCCTGATCACACGCGATGCCCTGGTGCAGGCCACAGGCCCGCTGATGGCGGGCGAGGCCAAAGCCTTCAGCCCCGAAAAGCTCTGCCCGATTTGTGAAGCTCCGCTCCAGGGGTCTGAACTCTGTCAGGCCTGTGGGTTTAAAATCACAGCGCCGCAAAAGACATCTGAAGCGACCCACCTCAGTCCCTCCAGCGAGGCTTTTGACCACCTCTTGCAGGGACAATTGCTGATCTGTCAGCCCGAGAGCGCTGAACTGATGCTCTTGAATAACTGGCACAAGCCGCTCTGGTCACATCCGGCACAAAGCACGGGCTTTACACAGCCTGTACACGCACTCTCTCTGCCCAATCACCGCTACCTCCTGACCGATCAGGCAGGAAAAATCCTGGAACTGAACAGCCTGGGAAAAATCTGTTGGGAAAGCAAAATAGCCCTGAATCAGCCCCGTTTGAGCAGTCTTTCTCAGGAAAATGGCGAAGATCTGTTTTTAATCGTTGAAGCCACCCGCATCATTGCCCTGGATCGTGAACAGAAGATTCGCTATGCCTGGGGCCCAGAAACAGGTTTGGAACTCAAATCCCCCCGTGATATTCAGCTCACGCCCCAAGAAACCTGCCTGATCACGGATCAGGAACAGGTCTTGGAAATCAATATGCAGGGTGAAATTCTGTTTGTTTGGGGAAGCAAGCAAGGGCTGAAGAAACCGATCTCAGCCCGTCGGCTCAAAAAAGGCACGGTTCAGATCATCGACGCAGAGCGTAGGGAAATTTTGCTTTTCAATCAAGCAGAGCTGCTTTCGCATTTCAGCTATTGGCCTCCCGAGAAGCCCACACCCGCTATGGAAAAAGCTCCCGTGCCAGAAACCGCACTGTATACCCCCACTGGCGACGTGATTCTCTTGAGCACGCACTACTGGATGCAAATTCAGCCCGAACTCAAAAAAATACGCTGGACCTCGCCCCTGCCCCGTTCACACAAAGAGAACCTGCGTCAGGTCACCCAAAAGAAAGGGCAAGGCCCTGCCAAGGCTCCTGTTTCGCCCCATATCGCCCTGCTCCAGCAGGTCTCGTTTTTAGCGGATGCAAATATGGAAATGCTTGAACTCTTGGCACAAAAGCTCAAGCCTCTGCGCCTTCCCAAAGGCGAATGGGTGCTGCATGAAAAAGAGTTGGGAAGCGCGATGTTTTTTATCGCCCAGGGAGAGGTGGATGTCATCAAAGAAGACAGTCAAAGCAAACTGGCAACGCTGGGAGCCGGGGATGTCTTTGGCGAAATGGCCCTGATTTTAAGTGAACCCCGCAGTGCTGGCGTTCAAGCCCGCAGTGAGCTAGAGTTGCTGCAACTGGAGCGCAGCGATTTTAAAAACGTGATTGTACGATTCCCCGCTTTGGCACGGGAATTAAGGGTGATTGCCCACAAACGCAAACTGCTCTCTCAACAACTGAAAACCTCACGCAACCAGGATGTTTTAAGCCGATTGAAATCGAAAATGGCTGTGAATAAACTGCGTGAACTTGCCTTTTTCGCAGGGGGAGAAGCCCCCTTTTACGATACCCTGGCCAAGGTTTTACGTCCTGTCGCCTATCTGCCTGAACAGGAGGTTTTTCATCAAGGAGAAAGTGGCGACACGCTCTTTTTTATCAGCCGGGGAGCGGTAGGGGTTTATATCGACGAAAGCCCCCTGCCCGATTATGAACTGAGTGTGGGCGACGTTTTTGGTGAAATGGCCGTAATACTTGAGCAGCCCCGCAATGCCAGCGTCAAAACCCTGGGATACTGTCAGTTCTATGAATTGGATCGGGCTTCGTTTGCACATGTTTGCCAACAGTTTCCTGATTTTGCCGAACGCCTGCGCAAATTGGCAGAGCAACGCGAAGCCATGAATCTGCAAGAGCGGGCTCTGAACGAAGTCAGGGAAGAAGTACAGCCATTAACACTGAATACCTCCCCGCTCTTTTATATCAGCCCCCTGCAGGAAAAAATTGTCGGACTCACCCCCCAAGGAGCTTTGCAGACAAGTTGGGGTGAAAGCCTTCACCTCTTTCAGCCTTTTCGTCTCAGCCCGGTTGAAGAAAATCTCCTGGTCTGTGATACCGGCAATGATCGGATTCTGCTGGTGGATCCTCAAACACAGAAAATTCTGCATGAATGGGGAGATCACCGCCTGGAACTGCAGCAACCCCGCTCAGCGGTAAAAACCCAGGATGGTTTTTACCTGATTGCCGATGAGGGCAATCAAAGGCTGATCGCGGTCGACACTGAGGGAAAACTGCTTTGGGAACATACCACTCCCAACGAAATTCTCAGCCCCTATTATGCTGAATTTACCCCTTCAGAAACGATTCTCTTTGCCGATGCCGCTTTGCACACCGTTCAGGAAGTCAACCGCATTGGAGAGGTGCTCTGGAGCTATGGTTCGCTTTTAATTGCCGGCTCTGGCCCCGATGAACTGTGTGAGCCCATGTGTGTACGGCGCTTGCCCCAGGGGGAAACCCTAATCGCCGACAGCGGCAATAACCGTCTGCTCTGGGTCAATTCGGCAGGGGGACTGCTGCGCAGCTGGCACCCGCCAGCCGACAGTCATTTCAGCAGCCCAGTACACTGCGAACCCCTGCCCAGTGGTGAAATTCTGGTTTCTGCAGCCAATTCAGAAACGCTGGTTTTGCTCAGTGCTGAAGGCGATCTGCTTTGGGAGCAGACGCTTAAACTTTAGGCCTTGTGATAAACCGGCAGAATCGCGCCACTCACGGCCCGTGCTTGAGCAGAAGCCAAAAACCCAATCACCTGTGCCAAATCCGCAGGTTGAACCCAGCGGCTGAAATCCGCCTCCGGCATGCTGGCGCGATTGGGGGGCGTATCAATAATGCTCGGCACGACCGCATTGACGGTTACTTGGGTTTCGCGCAGTTCCTGGGCCAAAGATTGGGTAAAATTCACCACTGCCGCTTTGGAGAGGGCATAGGCTGTCACTTCCGCAGCCCCCGCAAAAGCCTGACGGGCCCCAATATTGATCACCCGCCCAGCCGCTGAAGCCTGAAGCAGCGGTAAAAATGCCTGAGTGGTCAAGAAACAGGTGCGCAGATTTAAATTCAACATTTTATCCAGTTCGCTTTCAGGGGTTTCGCTGAATGCGCCCCAATAAAAGCCTCCGACTACATTTACCAAAACATCCAACCCGCCAAAACGGCTTTTGAGTGTTTCTGCAAAATGTTTTAAATCTTGACTGGAAGTGCCATTAACAACAAAAGCATGAAGCTCCTGCCCTTCAGGGCGCGCCAAAAATTCAGCAGAAGCAGGGCGCACATCGGTCACCAGAACCCGATCTCCCAAGGCCAGAAAATGCTCAACAACCCCAGCCCCCAATCCCCCGGTACCGCCTGTAATCAAAACTGTTCGCATAAGTGCCTCCACGGAAATCTTTGCAGTTATTCTAACACAGGCTCAAAACCATTCAGGATAAGAGCAGATTTTCAAAGCAAGCCGTATTTTTCCAAGATTAGGATTGAAAACCGCGTTGATTCATGAGGCGAGCATAGATCCCAAATGTAACCACCCAGTATAAACCCCTTATCATCTGGATTCTCAGTAAATTCTCAGCCCAACTTAACCACAACTTAACCATAATGTTACAGAAAAAGGGTTGAATTCGAGGATCGTAAGGGTTTTAATTAAGATAAGCTCAAGTAAAGGTTGTCCATTGATGAAGAATTTGTTCCGTCATGCACTCGCTTCCAGCTTCCTGGTTATTTTGGCTGCCTGCCAAAGCCAGCCCCTGAATCTCGCCCTGAACCAACAGGCGCTTCTCTCTCCAGCCCGCTATCAAGCGGCATCCCGCACCGCTCCCCGTGGCGACTGGTTTGCCCAGCTCTCCCCCCAATTGCAAAGCTATTATGCTGAAGCCCGTGGTAAAACCGGTGCTGAACTGTTTCAAGCCTTGCACACCATCATTTCTCGCAATACCACAGCCTTAGGCTATGGTGAAGCCCGCGCTTATATGTATGGCACTGCGGATAATTTTGCCAATGGCAATCAATCAGGTGTTGTGGGCGTTTACTCTAACCTGTTTATTTTGGGCAGGGGTGGAAATGGCAATGATTACCGCGAACAGGGCGACCTGAACAAGGATGGCACCGCTGGCGATTTTGTCAATTGCGAGCATACCTGGCCCCAATCTTTCTTTAGCAAGCAATTGCCCATGGTTTCAGATATGCACCATCTGTTCCCCACCCTGAGCAAACCCAATGGCATGCGCGGACATCATCCCTTTGGCATGTCCAACGAAGGTAAAATCGTATATTCAACCTCAGCGGGCTCCAAACTGATTGTACGCAGCAACCGTCTGAGTGCAAGCAGTGCACCTGAAACAGATAAATCCATCACGCCCTTTGGTGGAGCAGATGCCGTGTTTGAACCCACCAATACCCAAAAAGGCAATACCGCCCGAGCCATGATGTATTTCTGGCTGCGCTATAACGACCGCAATATCCGCGGTGGCGATTTCGATGCTCGCAATTTCTGGAACAACCGTTTGGGCATGTTCAAAGAATGGTCTGAACAAATCGATCCGATTGATGAGCGCGAACGCGTACGCCACGAACTGATTTTCAAAAAACAGGGCAATCGCAATCCCTTTATTGACATCCCCAATCTCGCCAGTTTGATTGGCGAACAGGCCATGCAAGCCCGCTAGGGTTTGGCCTGAATCTTCCCCTCCCCGGAGGCTTCTTGATAGAAGCCTCTTTTTTTATGCTTGAGAACGGGAGGTCGCCTGATACCAGGCCACCGTCGATTTTAAGCCCTGTTCAAGATCCAAGGGAGGCTGCCAATTCAATAAACGCCGAACCTTGGTCAGATCACAGGAAAAATGTGTATAAATTTTTTGATCCAGGCCAAGTACCGGGCCTTCAAGAATCGGCTTGCTGACCTCACACAGGGCGAGAGTTCTGCTGGCCAGCTCAGACAGAGAAATTTCCTGGCCCATGCCAAAGTCTAAAGTTTCACCCGCCAGTTGGGCCTGGGCCACCGCCAACAGAGCTGAGACTGCGTTATCAACAGGGCTGAGGTCAAGCGATGCTTGCAGAGAAGGCAAGATCACCTGTTCTATCAGGGGATCTAAAACCTGCTCCAAAATCCAGGGCAACAAAGAAGTTTCTGACTGGCGGGGGCCAAAAAGAGGAAAAAAACGCACTACATTCAGGTTGAGTTGAAACGAACGATAAAAGCTTTCTGCCAACATATCCGCAGCCACCTTCGAGGCCAGATAAGGAGAGCTGCCCTGCAAGGGATGTTTCTCGTCAATCGGAAGATAGAGCGGCGCGCCATAGACCGCCGAGGTTGAAGCGTGAATGACCTGACAATCCTGAGAAAGCGCTGCATGTAAAAGATTCAAAGTGCCCGTGACATGCGTATCAATAAAACGATGGGTATGCAAAATTGAATCTTTGAGTTGTAAATTAACCAGATGAAAAATCTGATCTTTGCCAACCACCCATTTTCGCAGGGTTTCGGGTTCAAGTACGTCACCAGAGATAATTTCAAGCTCAGAACGAATCTCGGCGGGTAAATCTTCGAGCCACCCCAAGCCAGAACCGGCATGAACCAAAGCCTGGACACTTACACCCGAACGAACAAGCGCTTCGCAGAGATGACTGCCGATAAATCCACCCGCACCGGTAACCAAAACCTGACCCATCGCTTGCTCTTCTCCCAGGGAAACTCTGCTTCATGATAACAGATTCATTTGTCGCAACGCAGGCCATGGCCCTTTCAGCGAGGCAAAAAATGACAGGCTTTGAGAGGCCAAATAAGCCACTTGAAAGCGATCTTAAAAAATAAATTCGTGACTTGTTTAAAAAACGCTCGGGGAATTCCCATCCTCATTTAGGGGACATTGTGTCCGAATGGTTATTGGGATGAGAAGAGCGACAGACCAGAGACTCAGTCGTTTACGTAGCAAGGTCTGTAATAAGAGCGTCCGGTTTACCGGACATGCCGTAAAGCCCCTTCCTCGCTTCGCGGTCCGCGCGTAGCGCTTCAGGTGGAGGAGCTCTGCCCGCATGGGTATATAAGGCACACCCAGCATAGCTGGGTCATAAAACCAATCTGCCACCGTTATTTTATGCTGTATTATTTAATGTAACATATTGTATAATATCTTTATGTTAGTGTATGAATTCAAGCTCAAAGGCAAGCCTTATCAATATCAAGCGATAGATGAAGCTATTCGTATTGTACAGTTTATTAGAAACAAAGCTGTACGTTATTGGATAGACAATCGAGGCGCAGGAAAGAATGACCTATACAAATTGGCTGCTTCACTTCCCAAAGAATTTGAATTCTCAGATAAATTGAACTCAACAGCCAGACAGCAAGCCACAGAAAGAGCTTGGAGTGCAATTTCTAAATTTTTTGAAAACTGCAAGAAAAAAATTCCGGGTAAAAAAGGGTATCCCCAATTTCAAAAGGACAACCGTTCTGTTGAGTACAAACAATCTGGTTGGAAACTGGTAGATGGCTGCAAACGCATCCATTTTTCAGACAAGTGCGGCATAGGCACTCTCAAACTGATTGGAAAACAATGCCTGAACAGTTTTCAAGACAAGATTAAACGGGTGCGTCTTGTGCGCAGGGCAGATGGATACTATGCCCAATTCTGTCTGGACATTGAGCGCAAAGAGCATTTGACCAGCACAGGCTCAATTGTGGGCTTGGATATGGGTATCAGCCATCTTTGGACAGACAGCAACGGCAATATCCTTGAAAATCCTAGAACTTTGAAACAAGCTGAAAAAGCCCTGAAGCAAGCACAGCGCAGAGTATCCCGCAAACAGAAGGGCTCCTCTAATAGAAAGAGACAAATCAAGCGATTGGCTAAAAAACATCTGAAAGTGCAAAGACAGCGTAAAGACTTCGCTATTAAAGCAGCGAGGGCGCTATACCAATCTCACGATTTGGTAGTTATTGAAAACCTTCAGATAAAAAACATGCTGAAAAACCACAATCTAGCAAAGGCTATCTCAGATGCAAGCTGGCATCAAGTTAAGCGTTGGCTAGAGTATTTCAGCCAAGTATTTTCCAAGGGTTTTGTCATTGTATCCCCCCATCATACCAGTCAAGATTGTAGTAGTTGTGGTAAACGGGTTGCCAAAAGTCTGAGTGAACGGGTGCATCACTGTGAATCATGCGGTTTGGAATTAGACCGTGACCACAATGCTGCACTGAATATACTCAGTAAAGGAATAGGTTTAGTTGGTACTGTGGGACACACAGAAACCAGGCATCTCAAAGATGTCGAAACGCCTGTGGAGAGACGAACCGCTGCTTAAATCTGGAAACAGACTTAAGTAAGTTTGCTCGGTGAATCAGGAACCCCCATCATTTAATGGCGGAGAGGATGTCAGAAGTGAACATAATCTGTCTCAGAAGATTTCAAAGCTGAAATCCCCCTGCTAGAAAAATGATGTGTGACGAAGCAAAGAAATTCCCCATGACAGAGATCTCATCCACAGGCCTGCAAGCACAGTTTATCAGCACAGCCAGTGAAGGATTGAGCCACCTTCTGTTCCAATAAAAAGCAGACAGAGCATCGGCTGTGACCTATAATAAAACAAGAGGTCAGCATGCAAATCTCCGCTTCTGTCAAACTTGAAACCACCCCTGCAGCGATTGAAAAAACGCTTGGCAAGCCGGTTCAAGCTGCAAAAACAGAAAGTGCGAGAGCGATACCAGCGGATCAACTCTCACTGCAGAGGGCCACAGGGCCCGTGCCTGAAAGCCCGGCACGGCTGAATCATCCGCTGCAGAATAGTTCTCCTGCAGTGGAAAGGCGCCTGCAGCGTTATTATGGCAGTGCCGATCCTGCAAAAATTCAAGCCCAGGCCCGCAAAATGCTGGGGATTGAAGGGGTTCTCCTGCCCGCCCCCCACCAGCGTCAGGCCAATTTTCTGGAGTTTGCCAGCCGCCATTTTCCGCCCCGGCCCAGCAAAGAAGATCCCTTTGAACTGCCCCAACATGGCCCCCAACCCGGCATGCCTGTCTATGCGCTTTGGCAGACCTACGCTCAAACCGACTATGGCGCGTTGATGATCGAGAAGGTCTTAAAAGAAGCGGGGGAAAAACCTTTTGTGGTGCGCGCAACAACGGAAGGCCCCCCACAGGGTTGGCATGATTTTATTCTGGTACCCGAAAACTTTCCCCGCAATGCAAACCAGTTTCGCTATGGCGGGCAGGCCATTGACCCCCTGGCCATTCTACACCACGAATTTGAGCATACCCGTTTTGGACGTTTTGAGCAGAGTGAAGCTCAAATGCTGCAGGAAGAGGTCCATGCCGTACGCGAAGTGGAAAACCCTGTGCGCAGCCTGAATGGCTTTGAACCCCGCTATACCTATACCCAACTCGATCCTGAGGGTCAGCCCCTGCAAACCGTCAATATCCTCAAGCCTGAAGTCATTCACCCAGGGGCCTGGCGCTTTGATCCAGAAGATCCGGGCCTGATGCTGCCCGCAGACAACAAATAAGGAGAACGCGATGGACGCACTGTCATTTTATGCCTCAGACCGGGTCAAGTCTCTACCTGCCATAGGCGGTGTTCCCCTAACCCAGGATCGGCACGCCGCTCAACTCAGTGAGTTTGAGCAGACCTTGGCCTTTTTTCTGGCCCCTCCGCCCTCACGTTTTCCCCAAGCAGATCAGCCAGACAACGCCACCTTGCTGACACTCAATCCCCATCTCAATCTCAAACTGATTCAATCGCTACATCCAGAGACACGCCTGGTCAAGGATCAAGGACACTTGCGAATTGAAATTCCGGTCACGCCCCAGAAATCTGAGCAAGCGCAAAGTACAGATCAGAACCTGATCCAAGCCGTGCAACTGAACAGCCCGCTTTTTTCAGTTCCGCCTCAGCTGGCCCCCCAGAATCCCGCGCCACGAGAAACAGCTTTTGGCAGGGTGGTGGCCCCAGGCTCTCTGCAATCCCTTTTGGCAGGCCAGAACACAGGGGCTCAGGAAAGCCTGCTGGTTTCGCAAAGTCTCAGCCGCCTGCTTCAAGGCCAGGTGCCCCCAGCACCCCTTGAAGCCCGTGAAAAGATGCACAGCCCCTTCAATGCTTACAGTCACTGGCAAGAGAGCGCATAAAGCCTGAAATGTTTGCCCCCTACCAACCCCATGCTCAGACAAGCCAAGCCCCGCTGCCCCTGGAGATTCGGGCCGCCCAAATCGAGGATCTCAGGGCCCTGGCCCAGCTCCACGCTGAGCGCAACGCCTGCCCTGTGGAGCGCGCCCTGGAAATTATGCAGAGAAACCTTGAGCGCGGCCAGCTCTATTTGGCCGAAAGCCCCCCAAAACAGATCTTGGGCTATGGTCAGAGCCTGTATTTTGAAGCCCCCGCAGACGCACCCCCCTCATGCGTGCCCACAGGTTGGTATCTGATGGGGCTCGTGGTCAGCCCCCAGGCCCGCCGCCAGGGAATGGGCCTCAAACTGACGAAAACCCGTATCGAGGCCCTGCGCCCACTCACCGACAGGATTTACTATTTTGCCAACAGTCTCAACCGGGCCACCCAGGATCTGCATGCCCAACTGGGCTTTGAACTGCTGCGCGAAAAGATCAGTTTTCCTGGGGTTGATTTTTCAGGTGGGGGCCAAGGGCTGCTCTATATTTTAGGGCTCACCTGACCAGAATGTCAGGCTCCAAAGCCGTTGATCAGCATAATCACTGAGCAGGTCTTCCCACGAGGTTCGCACGGTTTCAGACATATTCAGCCAACGCTGCCATTGTGCATCGGCCTGGTCAAAACGCGCTGCATATTCTGCGCTGGGCAGGTCAAAGCCATTGGTCGCAAAATCCAGATCACGGGCCACGGCCCGTTCCTGCGCGTCGCGCCAGATCAATCCCCAAATACACTTGACCAGCACGTCGGCCTCTGCGCCAGAAAGCAGGTCGCGGGCCAACAAAACGGCACAGAAGAGCGGACACTCTGAACAATAGGTTCGGGCATCCAGCGTGTCGTAAAAAGGAGGCTCCTGGGTATTGGGCAAGGGCAAAATCTGAACCAACAGATCAGCGGGCAGGGTCTCAGGAGGCAACTGGGCGACCTGAAGTGCCAGGGGATAGAGCGTTTCTTTCAACCAGGTCAGCACCAAGCCCTGAAAGCGTTGATTCATATCTCTTAGCCCACCTTTCCTGCCTTTGCAGTTTTATGATACCAGCATATCAGAAGCCATCGGAGTATAATGCCCTGAAAAGAGTGTCAGGAGACCCCCATGCCCTTGCTTCCTCACCTTGAACGCTACAGTATCAGCAAAGACCAACCTGTTGTAGGCACTGTGATCTGGCTGCACGGTCTGGGCGCCAGTGGCCACGATTTTGAACCCCTGGTTCCCTTGCTGGGACTCAAACAGAACCTGCGCTTTCTATTTCCCCACGCACCTGAACGCGCTGTGACGATCAATGGCGGCATGGTCATGCCCTCTTGGTATGATATTCTTTCGCTGGGCATGCTGCGTCAGGTCAGCTGGCCTGAAGTTGAAAATTCAGTTCAAGCCGTCAAAGACTATCTAGAGGCCGAAGCAGAAAAAGGAATTCCCAGTGAGCGCATCATTCTGGCAGGCTTCAGCCAGGGCGGTGCGATTGTACTGCAAACCGCCCTGCGCTTAGAGAAACCCTTGGCAGGGATTCTGGCCCTCTCCACCTATTTGCTGGATCTTGAAAAGGTGCCTTCAGCCCAAACCTCTCCCAATGCTCAAACCCCGCTGGAAATGCACCACGGTCTCTATGACCCGGTGGTGCCGCTGGCCCTGGCTGAACGCTCCCGCACAGCCCTGAAGGAAGCGGGTTACCCGATCAACTGGCAAACTTACCCCATGGAGCACGCCGTCTGCGATCTGCAGATTCGCGATCTGGCCCGCTGGTATCAGGCCCGAGCTGAAGAAATCGCCAGAAAAGCGATTCAGGTCTGAAGCCCAACGCCTGAAAGATATAGCGTTCACAAGTCACCCTTTCTTTTATGCTGAATACTTTTAGTAATGCACTCATTTTTCAATGCTATGAGCCCTCTTGACAAGGGATTCCGCCACCATTCTATACAAGCTACACTCTGCTAACTTGCATATTCCCGGAAAGAAGGGCAAGTCTGGTAAAATAGGGAGAGTATTTAAGAAATTCATGACAGTGAACCCGTCGGTTCGCTTTGAAGGATGTAGTGCCAAGATGTTGAAGTTATTGCAAAAGCTCGTTGGGGACCCCCACAAAAAAACAATCGATAAAATCCAGCCGATTGTCGAAAAAATCAACAGTCTCGAAGACGCGATTCAACCCCTGAGCGACGACGACCTGCGTTCCAAAACCTATGAGTTCCGTCAGAAAATCGACAATGCCACCCGTGGCCTGACCGACAAAGACAAAAAATACCAAAAAGAGCAGGAACTCCTCAATGAACTGCTGCCCGAAGCCTTTGCGGTTGTGCGCGAAGCCTCCCGCCGTGTGCTCAACCAGCGCCATTTCAATGTGCAGCTGATTGGCGGCATTGTGCTGCATCGGGGCCAGATTTCAGAAATGAAAACCGGAGAAGGTAAAACCCTGGTTTCAACCTCTCCCACCTACCTCAACGCCCTGGCCGGACGTGGCGTGCATGTGGTTACCGTCAACGATTACCTGGCGGGCCGTGACTCCGAGTGGATGGGTCAGATTCATCGCTTTTTGGGTCTCAAGGTCGGCGCGATTCTGCACCACCTGACGCCCCACGAACGCCGCAAAGTCTATGCCGGTGACGTGATTTACGGAACCAATAACGAGTTTGGTTTTGATTATCTGCGCGACAATATGTCCACCGATTTGGATCAGTGCGTCCAGCGCGAACTGCATTATGCAATCATTGACGAAGTCGACAGTATTTTGATCGACGAAGCCCGTACCCCGCTGATCATTTCAGGCCAATTGGCGCAACCCGCCGAGACCTACCAACAGTTCAGCAAAATCGTCAGCCGCCTGGAAGGCAAACACAAAGACTATAATAAAAAGAAAAAACTGCTCGATGAAATCGACTACGAAGAGGATGAAAAAGACTGTGATTACGTCATTGACGAAAAACAGAAAAATATTATCCTGACCGAACGCGGTATTCTCAAAGCGCAGAAGATTCTCAATATCCACGATCTTTTCAGCGCAGAACAGCCTGAACTGGCACACCACCTGATTATCGCCCTGAAATCAAAAGAACTCTATCGCCGTGATGTGGAATATGTTGTGCGCCCCAACGAACGCGGTGAAATGGAAGTCGTGATCGTCGATGAGTTTACCGGTCGCCTGATGTTTGGCCGCCGCTATTCAGACGGTTTGCACCAGGCCATCGAAGCCAAAGAAGGGGTCAAGATTCAAGATGAAACCCAAACCCTGGCTACAATTACCCTGCAAAACTATTTCCGTCTCTACCGCAAACTGGGCGGCATGACCGGAACAGCCATCACCGAAGAAGCCGAGTTTGGCAAAATCTACAACCTGCCTGTGGTGGTGATTCCCACCAACCGGCCCGTGGTACGTAAGGATCAGCCCGATATTATTTATAAAAACGTCAAAGCCAAATTCCATGCGGTGGCTGATGAAATTGAGGCCATGCATGCCTTGGGCCGCCCCGTGCTGGTGGGGACGGTTTCAATTGAGAAATCTGAGCAGATCAGCGATATTCTCAAACGCCGGGGCGTCAAACACAATGTTTTAAACGCTAAAAACCACGAAAAAGAAGCTGAAATTATCGCCCAGGCAGGCCGCAAGGCGGCCGTCACGATTGCCACCAATATGGCGGGCCGGGGCACCGATATTCTGCTGGGTGGGAACGCCGAATTCCTCTTGCTGCGCAAACTGCGCCTTGAAGGATTCGAGAGCATCGAAAGCGCACCTGTTGAACTCAAAGACAAGATGCTGAAAGAAATCGAAGCCCAAATTTCAGCCGAACGGGATGATGTGCGTGACGCAGGTGGTTTGCACGTGATTGCCACAGAACGCCATGAATCCCGTCGTATTGATAACCAATTGCGGGGCCGTGCCGGTCGCCAGGGGGATCCGGGTTCCAGCCGTTTCTTCCTCTCACTGGAAGACGATCTGATGCGCATGTTCGGCGGCGATCGTGTTTCCCGCGTGATGGACATGCTCAAGGTTGAAGAAAACGAACCGATTGAATCGGGCATGGTCACCAAAGCGATTGAAAATGCCCAGAAAAAAGTCGAAATGTATCACTTTGGGGTACGTAAGAATATTCTGGAATATGACGAAGTCATGAACAGCCAGCGCACGATCATTTACGAACAAAGGCGCAAGATTCTCGAAGGCGACAGCCTGCGTCCTGTGGTCGAAGAAATGATCACCCGCAATATGGAAGATATTCTCAACACCTACGCCCAGCCGGGTATTCCCCAAGAAGAATGGGATCTGCCCGGTCTGCACCAGGAACTGAGCCACCATATTCCCCTGATGAACTCAATTCACCTGGATGAATTGCGGATTCCGATCGAAGGTTTGCAGGTCTTTATCAAGGAACAAGCTCTGAATGCCTATGAGGCCAAAGAAATGATCCTGGGTGAAGAACTGATGCGCGATCTTGAACGCATGGTGATTTTGCGTGTGATTGACCAGAAATGGATTGATCACCTGCATGAAGTAGACGCTTTGCGTGAAGGTATCGGTCTGCGTGCCTATGGGCAGAAAGACCCCTTGATCGAATACAAAAAAGAGGCGCGTGAAATCTTCCAGGAAATGATGACCAATATCCGCATTGAAGTCGTCACAACACTCTTCCACCTGCAAGTTCAGTACGATATGCCCATGATGCCGCCAATGATGCCCATGGAACTGAATTATGAAGAAGTGGATGCCGAAGAAATTCCGGAAGGGCTCCCTGAAGGCCTGAGCCTCGAAGGCAGCGAACCCGTCTAAATAAAGTCTTTTTAGAAAAAGCCTGGAAAGAATCATCTTTCCAGGCTTTTTTTTAGGCAACAAAAAAAATATTTCGACAAACAAGTTTATATTTCTTAACAATTGGGAATATCTAGGTATCAAACCCGAGCATGGGGCAATGGGGGCAAAGGATGAAACGATCGATTCAAAAACAAAAAGGATTTACCTTGGTTGAGTTAATGGTCGTGATTATTATTATCGGCCTGCTGGTCGCGATTGCCTTGCCCAATTTTGCAGCGGCCCAGGATCGGGCCCGAAATGCGTCTGTCAAAGCCAATGGGCATGCCTTAGAAACCATCGTCAATACTTATAATATCGACAATGGGCGTTACCCAGCGAGTATTCCTGAAATCACGGGCCATGACAGCTATAAAACGCTCGAAAATCCTTTTTCGGGTCGCAAGGGCGTTGCTGATGCCTCAGGCCAAGGCGCATGGCGTACCAACAACGATGGGGATGCAGCTTCAGCCCCCAACGCCTTGACGACAGCCTACAGTGATCAGGCGATTTCACAGGGGCTTGCCATTTATGTAGGCTTGGATGCCACAGGAAACGCCACCACTCGCTTTTTAGGGGATGGCAAACAGGGAACAAACAATACCGTCAACTATCTGATCTATACCTGTGATCGCTCTGGCAAGCCCATTCGTGGTTTTATTCTTTCTCCAGCGGATCTGCCTTCAGAAGCCGCTCGCGATCTGCAGCGGGCCAACTAGGGCGAACAGCAGGCAGAGGGTTTTCAGCCATCCAATCTTCAGCTCTGTTTTCAAGACGTTTGAAGCGTATCGCCCATTCAGAATCATCGGCTCTTGAAAAACGCAAATAATCCAAATCGATGAGAATCCTGCTCAGTTCATCATGGGCTTCAGGCGCTAGCAGATCAGGGGCCTGCGCCAAAATCTCTTTCAAGGTTAAATGGGGTTGATCTTGATAGCCCCGTGCAAGCAAAGCTGAAAACAAGCGGCCATACAAACGGTCCAAACGGGGTTCTTTTTCAAGATAGGCCAAACCAGGCAGTTCAGACTTAGCACGCCACAAAAAACGCCGTAAAACGTAATTGAAAATTCCCAAAACCAGAACCAAGAGATAAAAGACAGGGCTGCCCAAAAGCTGAAGCGACAAGGAACGCAATTCTTCCAAACGCTTCTGCAGACTTTGGCTCTCACTCAAACGTTCCTGCCAAGTAGACAAAAATATTTTAAGCGCATCGAGCTGCTTTTGTAAGCCACTGAAAAGATCCCGTTTGTCCAGAAGTTCTGTCAATTGCCCTGGCGGTGTCGGATCAAACGTACGCCAGCGAAGCGAAGGGCGTTCTAAAACCTCAACCCAATCATGCGCCTGTTTTTCGCGTACCACCCAGACCTGACTCATGGAATGGTATTCCATTCCCTTCCAACCACTGACCACATGCGCAGGAATATCCAAACTGCGCAACATCAGCACCATACCGGATGCAAACCAGGAACAATAAGCGGGTTTGCGATTCAGAATGAAATCAACTGTCGGATCCACATGCTCGGTGACAGAATTGACTTTTAAACTGTATTTGAAATATTGATGAAACCAGTCTTCCAATAAGTGCGCCTTTTGCAGAGGGCTTGAAGCAGAGCGTGTGATATCTTCAGCCAAAGGTTTCAATAATTGACGAATTTGATCTGAAATTTCAAGGTTATCACGCAAAAGCTCTGGCAGAGCTTCTGATTCAGGTTGAATACCTGTTTGAACCCAAACCCAATAATCGCTCTCAAATTGGCTGCGTTCCTGACGCAATTGCGCATATTGATTCTGATAAACGGGTGCCGAGCGCGGCATGCCCACCAAACCCGCATCAGGCGGTAGAAAGGTAATCCCCTGGTAATGGTTCATTAAGCGGATTCGCGCCCAAAAGCCCTGCTTTTCCAGAGAGCCTATTTGCCCCGGATACACCAGTTGATACGGGTCCAAATCCGCAGGCAAATCCTTTGCAAGCAAAGGAGAAGTCACTTCACGTGGTGCTTTAAAAAATTCTTGGGGGGTCCAATGGCCATTGTTATAACTGGTTAAAACCGTCCCGCGAAGATAATCCATGGGACGAGAGGAATGGATGAGCAAAGCCACTTGTTCAGAAAGCCGGATTTCAGTATTGCCTGTTAAATGGGTATTGCCAGAAAAACCACTCCAGCTGGCATGTTGATTTGAAATATACTCAGAAAGGTTTTCAGAAAGCGTATCATCAACCCATTCAGCCAAGAGAATCACACTGAGAGAAAGCATCAGAAAAGCAGAAAAAGCAAACATAATATGCTTGAAATAGAGATTCCGGCTGAGCGGTGACCAAAGATTCAGACGCCAGGAGCGCCAAGGCAAACGGGAAAAAATCAGCAAAGTCACAAAGACCAAAACCAGCCAACGGTAATAGGGTTTCATGGCTGAAATATTGGGAGATACCGTTGAAAAAAGGAAAAGGAGCCCCATCGAAAAAAGCAACCAGTCGAAACGCTGTGAACGCCAGGAAAACCATTGCAGAACAATCATCGCTATCAGGCTCAGCCCCAGGGCCTGAAATTGGCGCAAACTGTAAATCATGACATAAATTTCAGCACTGTTTACATAGATCACAAAATAGGCAAAGAGGAAAGAAAAAAGCGTCCCCAAAAACAGCGTAAGGGGCTTGGGTTTTAAGACAAAAGGCAAAAAATAGCCCATGCCAATAATCAAAAGTACCCCCAAGGCCCCCAACAAACGTTGGGGATCGTGCAAGGCCCAAACACCCAAAGTAGGTATCAAGAGAAAAAAATAAATCCAGGGCGGGCGGGTTTCAATCATAGCACCACACTCCGCCAATCAGAAGCTGAAATCGTCACCAAATCAGGTTGGTCAGGCAAATCTGCACCCTCTGGAAGAATCACAATCACCTTCAGTAACAAACCCGTTTCCTGCAAAACCTGTAAAAGCTCACGGCGACTTGGATCCCAATCGAGCAAAATCACAACCACCGCACTGAGTTCCCGGCGGTATTCCTGTACAATTCCCTGCAAACGGTCAGGGTCAAAGCGTTCACAGCCTTGAATCGAGGCCAGGATTTCAAGCATATGATCCAAACGGGTGCGGGCAGAGCCCTGTGGGAAATGAAAGACCTCATTGCCTGCAGCAAAAACATCGATTAAAAACTCCTGACGTGCGATCCACTCTGACATGCTGGCAACCAAAGAGATGCCCGCCTCAAGCCCAGGATCCAGACGCTCCAGCGCACTGACCTGGGTATCTAAAATGACCCCCAAACGGATAAAATATTCTTCTTGGTACTCACGTACCATCAATTTACCCGTCTTGGCCAGAGCCGGCCAATAGATCTGTCGCAGCGGATCGCCCTCCATGAACTGACGAATACCACGAAACTCAAGGGCTTCTCCCATTTGTAGACTCAATACCTGGCCACCACTCTGGTATTTGCGCGTCAAACCCAATTGCAGAAAAGACAAGATTCTGTATTCAGGGTAAACCCATTGCTGACCCGTCAGCGGAAGCAGCGTGCGCCAATAAAAAAGGCCAAAAGGGTAACTTGAAATAGCAATCAACTGGTGACAGAGATACTTGCCCCGGCGCGGCAATTTACAGGGAAAATGCAAGATTATCTTTTCACCGGGCTCCAGCACTTCTACAGAGGTCGAACAGGGAATCACCAACAAACTTTGTTGTGGGCTGCGCAGTATCAACTCAAAACTCAGATGAAACAGCGGACTCTTGCCCTGATAATCCAGCTCAAACTGTAAATCCAGATCCGCGCCATGCATGGCAGGGGCACGGGAAAGCATTTCAAGCTTCAGTCTGCGCGGGCGATACCAGGCGGCCTGAATCAAGGTCACACTCCAAAGCGAAGTCAAAGTAATCATCAGGATATAGATCAGCACATCGGTGCCCACCATGCCCAGAGAGATCGCCAGAATCATGAGCAAAAAAAGCGCTTTGCCTGCAGAAGTCAGATGGGTTTCATAGACCGTCTGAAGCACAGCAAAGGCATTGTGCTTTCTGTAGAAAGCAAGCCAAGCCTGAAGTCGACGCTTGATTTGCTGAAGTTTCATGAACTACCGGGGAACCGCCACCTGTTTTAAACAGGCCTCGATCACCTCGGTCTTGCTAATGCCCTGATAACGCGCCTTTGAATCTAAAAGCAGACGGTGCGCCAAAACAGGCTCAGCCAAAGCTTTCACATCTTCTGGAAGCACATAGTTCCGCCCTTCAAGCAGGGCACGGGCCTTGACTGCCTGAAACAAAGCCAAGCCCCCCCGTGGACTGGCACCCAACTGGACTGCACTGTGTTGTCGGGAAGCTTCAATCAGGCGAATAATATACGTACCCAGATCCTGATGGACCGTTACTTTTTTCACCTCTTCCTGAAAGTCACAAATCTCTTCAGGGCTTAAAAGCGGCTTTAAAGCTTGCAAGGGCAGGGTATATTCATGCTGATAAAGCATAGCCAATTCCTGATCGGAAGAAGGGTAACCCAAACTCAGGCGCAGCATAAAACGATCCAACTGGGCCTCTGGCAAAGGATACGTGCCTTGAAATTCAACGGGGTTTTGAGTGGCAATCACCATAAACGGAGACGCCAAAGCCACCCGTTGGCCATCAACTGTCACCTGTTGTTCCGCCATCACTTCCAATAGGCTGGACTGGGTTCGGGGCGAAGCCCGGTTGATTTCATCGGCCATCAGAATTTGGGTAAAGACCGGCCCCTGTTTAAAATGAAAAGCATGATCCACAGGGTTATAAATCGACGCGCCAATCACGTCGGAGGGCAAAAGATCAGGCGTGAATTGAATTCTGCTGAAATCACAACCCGTAGCCAAGGCAAATGCCTTGGCCAAGGTTGTTTTGCCAATCCCTGGAATATCTTCCAGCAAAACATGCCCTCGCGCCAGCAAAGCAACCAACATCAATTCAATTTGCTCTGGCTTGCCAAGAATGACACGGTTCAAAGCCGCGCGTAATTCTTTCAAGGCCGGCGCTAAGGAAAATTCCATGCCGAGGCTAAATCGCAGGCTGAGGGGTTTTAGGCCCAGAGGCAGGTAATTCAGGCAGCATGCGGGCATCGGGAGGCAACTCACCCGTCAGAGCATTCAAGAAGACAGCAATCGAATCGATCTCAGCGGGATCTAAAACCAATCCCAATTGTGTTTCACCCATAATTTTGATTGCTTCTTTAAGCTCCCAAACCGCACCATCATGGAAATAGGGGTAGGTTCTTGCAATATTGCGCAGCGAAGGAACCTTGAAGACATATTTGTCTTCTTCTTTTTTGGTTAAATCATATTTACCCATGTCCTTGCGATTGGGATAGGGTTTGACAATGCCAAATTTCTGGGCCATTTTTCCACCCACGGCCACACCACTGTGGCAGGCAGTACAACCTTTTCCAATAAAGGTCTCAAGCCCTTTCTTCTCTTCAGCACTCAAGGCCTCACCCTTGCCCTTTAAAAACGCGTCAAAGCGGGAAGGAGTCACCAAGGTGCGTTCAAAGGCAGCAATCGCTTCAGCCATATTTTGATAGGAAAGCGCTTTGTCTGCAGCTTCAGGGAAGGCTTTTTTAAAGTTTTCCTGATAAGCCTCAATGCTCGCCAGACGGATCACCACATCGGCTTCAGACGGCATGGCCATTTCGACAGGGTTCAGAACGGGCCCCTTGGCCTGCTCGGTTAAATCTTTGGCGCGCAGGTCCCAAAACTGAGCGGTGTGAAAACCTGCATTGAGTACCGTGGGTGCATTTCTGCCTCCCTGTTTGAAACCATGGCCGAGAGAAAAGGAACGGTTATCGACTCCGGCACTGGCCAGGTTATGACATGAATTACAGCTGATGGCCCCACTTTTTGAAAGACGGGGGTCATGAAACAATTGTTTGCCCAAAGCCACTTTCTCTGGGGTATCGGTCATGCCTTCAGGTGCAGGAATTTTTTCAGGCAAAGCTTCAAAGAGCCCTTTGGCCTTTTCCCAAAGCGCCTTGTCTTCAGCATTCATGGCAGCAGCAGAATCTGTTGGGCTGTCTGCGGCCGGACTGGCTGAATTTGTATTTTCTGGTTTTTCGGAAGGAGCACACGCCACGCTTATCCCCAACCAAAGTGAAAAGGCCAAAAATATCAGTT
Source organism: bacterium (Candidatus Blackallbacteria) CG13_big_fil_rev_8_21_14_2_50_49_14 (assembly GCA_002783405.1). NCBI lineage: Bacteria > Candidatus Blackallbacteria > bacterium (Candidatus Blackallbacteria) CG13_big_fil_rev_8_21_14_2_50_49_14. The sequence goes on from PFGG01000037.1 coordinate 27,754, forward strand.
TGTTTTTCATGGTTCGTCTTTCCTTATCTATACAATTTCCGAAGTTCTGGAAAAGACACCAGGGTCTGGCAGCCTAGCATCATGGGAATTTACTCAATATTTATCTGCAGAATCAATTCTGCCTCTATTTTAACAGGAGTTCGAGCAGATCCCCAATCTCACGCCAGTGGTAAGGTCAATCGGGTATACTGCACTTGCCTCCCTACGGAGAGCACGCGCAAATTAAAAGGATACGCACGCCATGAGCCAAGATCTTCTGGAAGCCTTGCAGCAACGGGGTATGCTGGAACAAATTTCAGACCCGGAAGGCATCCGTGATACGCTCAGGCAAGGCCCAACCACGCTGTATATTGGCTTTGATCCGACGGCCACCAGCCTGCATATTGGCAATCTTTTGCCAATTATGCTTTTGGCCCATTTTCAACGCGCCGGACACCGTCCGATCTGTCTGGTGGGGGGGGCCACCGGTATGATTGGAGACCCAAGTGGCCGCAGCAGTGAACGGGTTTTGCTGACAGAAGATAAAGTAGATGCCAATCTGGAAAGCATTCGCCGCCAACTCTCACGTTTTCTGCGCTTTGAAGGTGAAAATGCCGCCCTCATGACCAATAACCACGATTGGATTGGCCCCATGAGTTATATCGACTGGCTGCGTGAAGTGGGTAAGTATTTCTCGGTCAACTATATGATTGCCAAGGAATCGGTTCGCCGCCGCTTGGAAGATCGCGATCAGGGCATTTCCTATACTGAATTCAGCTATATGCTTTTGCAGGCCTATGACTTTCTTCACCTCTTCCGTACTGAAAACTGCAAAATTCAGGCCGGAGGCAATGACCAATGGGGCAATATTACCGCAGGCATTGATTTGGTAAGAAAAACAACCGGACAAACCTCCTTTGGCCTGACGATTCCACTTCTGACCACTTCAAGTGGAGAAAAGTTTGGAAAATCTGCGGGCAATGCCGTTTGGCTGGATGCAGAAATGACCTCCCCCTATCAGTTTTACCAATACTGGATACAAGCCGATGATCGGGATGTGGAACGTTTCTTGCGAATTTTTACCTTTCTCGGACTCGATGAAATCAGTACGCTGTGTGCCGAGCACGCCGAAAAGCCTGAGCAACGCCTGGCCCAGAAACGACTGGCAGCTGAAGTGACACGGATTGTTCATGGCGAAGAAGCGCTGGAAAAAGTGCTGCTGGCCAGTGAAGTCTTGTTTGGACGTGAAATCACAGGGCTTTCAGACGCCGATCTGAGTGCTGTTTTCGCAGATGTCCCCTCAACATTGATCGCACGCAATCGCTTGCAAGGAGAGCTCACCCTGACTGAATTGCTCAGGGAGACAGGCATGAGCAAATCCAATGGCGAGGCCCGTCGCCTGATCCAAGGGGGAGGGGTTTACCTGAATAATCGCAAATGCAATGATCCGCTTTTGCTGATTGATGAAAAAGCATTGGCTTCTGAAAGCATGCTGGTGCTTCGCTCAGGGAAAAAGAATTATCATCTGGCACGGTTTAGTTCTTGAACCAAATCCTGGGGTTCTCGCTAAAACATGTTCATCTGGTAAAATAGTGGATTGCAACCAACCTCCTGAAGGGCTGTTTGAAATAAACCATGTCTGCCGCTAAAAAATACTGCCTGGAATGCTTTGTCATCATGGATGCAGAGCAAGAGGTGTGCCCAAATTGTGGTTATCAACAGCCCCCCAATAACAATCCCCTTTATCTCAAGCCTCCCTTTCGCCTGAACCGACAATACGTGATTGGCAAGGTGCTGGGTCACGGCGGGTTTGGCATTACCTATCTGGGTTTTGACCGCCATTTAAATACCCGTGTGGCGATCAAGGAGTATTTCCCCTCTGAATTTGCCAGCCGAGCCCCTGACGGGCAACAGGTCATTCCCTACAGTGGTGAAAAAAGCGAACTGTTTAGGCTGGGCCGTGAAAAATTCATAGCCGAAGCCCGTCTGTTGGCCTCTTTGCGCAGCCCCAATATCGTGCGTATCCGCCACTTTTTTGAAGAGAGTAATACCGCCTATTTCATTATGGAGTACCTGGAAGGTGGAACCTTGACCGAATACCTGCAACAAGAGCAGGGCCAAATTTCGGTTGAAAAAGCCAAAGAAATCCTCATGCCCTTATTGGAAGCGCTGGAAGAAGTGCATGCTAAAAACTCCTACCACCGAGATATCAAACCCGATAATATTTATATCACTCAGCGCGGTCTGCCGATTCTGCTCGATTTTGGCGCTGCCCGCCAGCACATGTCAGGCGCAACCACCAATCTTTTATCCTTTCTCACGCCGGGATTTGCACCGGCTGAACAATACTCCAGCAACGGTATCCAAGGCCCCTGGACCGATATTTACGCCCTGGCCGCCACGATCTACTTCTGTTTAACCGGTGAAGCGCCCCCTTCTCCTCAGGATCGCATGATGGGAGATGCCGAACTCAAACACCCCTCAGAATTGGGAGTAGAGATCAGCCCCAAAGATGAGGAATGGCTTTTCAAAGGGCTTGAAATCAAATGGAGCCAAAGGCCTGAAAATATCGCAGAATGGAAAAAGCTGATCAAGGCCGCAGATGCGCCTGCTGCCCCGCCCCCCAATCAACGTCGCGCAGAAGAAGAAAATTTCATGCGCATTGCGATTTTGCCTCGCCTGGTTTCACGCTTTCTGACCCCTTCAGCTGAAAGCGAAATTCACGAATCAGCAGGCTTTATGGATATTTCCCGTGAACGGGTCAACAGTTTGATCGAAGAAGCTTTGCTGATGACCGGTTCAACCCGACGTGACCCCGAGGCAGAACAACGCAAAGAAAAAGAACGCCGCCAAAAGGTTGAAGAAGAGCGCAAAAAACGTGAAGAATTGATCCAGGCACGTGAACTTGAGCGCAAAAAAGAAGCTGAAGAAGAAAAGAAACGGCGCGAAGCTGAACGCAAAGCACAGGCCGAAGCACAAAAAAAAGCTGAAGCCGAACAGCAGCGCCAGGAAGAGCTTCGCCGGGAAGCCGAACGGGTGCGCCGGGAAGCTGAACAAGAACGTCAACGCAAACTGGAAGAAGCACGTAAACGCCAGGAAGCACTTGATCACAAAGGCTTTCAAGCTGAGAATATCAAACCCTCTGGCAAACAAAAAATCAGCATTGATGAATTGGCCCGCCAGGCAGCAGCCCAAGAAAAAGACTATATTCAGGAAACCATTCCTGAAATCGATCTCGATGAACCCCTTCAAGCCCCCAAAGCACAGGTTCGCAAACCTGCGCCTGAAAAGATGGAACCAAAACCCGCCCCAGAGAGCCCCATACGCAAACCCCAAGCAGCCCCCCCTTCTGCCCCCCCAGCACCGGATATTCCAGCCTCAGCGCAGGTCATTGCCGCACCCCGCTTTACCAATTTGATGGGGATGGACTTTATTAAAATTGATCCTCTCCCCAGTCTCTTTCATATGGGGAAAGCCGACAGCCGCTATCAGGTCTTACTGACCCGTTCTTATTATCTGCAAACCACGCCTGTCACGCAGGGCCAATGGCGCATGGTCATGGGTGTGAACCCCTCCCATTTTCAGGGGGATGAGTGGCGTCCCGTAGAACAAGTTTCTTGGGATGACTGTCAAATATTCATTCAGCGGCTGAACTCACTCAAAGAAGGCCTTTATCGTCTGCCGACAGAAGCGGAATGGGAATTTGCCTGCCGTTCAGCAGAGAGCAAAACCTATAGTTTTGGTTCAAATGAAGCTGAACTGCCTGATCATGCCTGGTTTGACGGCAATTCAGAAGGCAGTACCCATCCTGTGGGTTTAAAAAAACCCAATGCCTGGAGCCTCTATGATATGCATGGCAATGTCTGGGAATGGGTACAGGATCGCTATGGCCCCTATCCTGAAGGCGCCTATACCGATCCCCAAGGTTCTGAGACAGGTGCCTCCCGCATCATGCGCGGCGGCAGTTGGAATCTGGGAGCCACCTATTGTCGGGCCGAAAGCCGCAATTATGAAACACCGGGTTACCGCTTTCAAAATCTGGGCTTTCGTTTGCTCCTAGAAATCAAATAGAAAAAGAAGATCTTCCCATGAAACAGATTCCGCTCTTGGCCTTCACACTTTTGCTGGTTTCAGGCTGCATTTTATCCAGCCCCTTTGTCGCAGCAACCAGCCCAAGTCCCTCTGCCACCCCCGGAGAGACTTCATTTAAAGGTTGGAATTTATACACCTGGAAAGAGCAGGGGCTTTATTACTGGAGCTTGATTCCAGCAACCAATGCCCAACCCGATCTGAGTAAAATTCGCACGCAGGCCAAGCCAGGTTTGAGCTCTTTAACGCAAGCGCTCCAGTCTCTGGCGCGAGGACAGGAAGTCTTCTGGAATTTCCAAGTTGCCCTGTACAGCTCGCTACAATTTGCCTTGCCTCCTGCCAGCGAGCAGGAAAATCTTTGCCTTTTAGCACGCGAGCGCAGTCTTAAACTGCAGGTGGCCACAGAGATGTCCCCCGTGGCCACCTGTCAGAACAACTGAGCTTATCCCTGGGCCAAGGGAATGGGTTCAAAGAATCGCTTATACAGAATTCTGCTCAAAAGCGCAGAGGCCCGGTGCAAAGCCAGCATATCTATATCGCCTTGCGTGAAATGTGAGAGTTCAAGAAAAATGCTGGCTTGCAGGCATTCTTCCAAACTGCCCTTTTCAAGGGGTTGCTGCTCCTGAGCGGCAGCGGAACGCTCAGCCACTGCTAAAGACAAAGCTTTGGACAAGACCCCCACCAAATCGGGCAGGGGATATTCTCCCTGGGCCAAGGCCTTCAAAATGCAAAGCAGATTGTCGCCATCCGAGCAATCACTGAGAATTTTCCCCAATCCCAATTCATTGAGTTCGAGCAGAGCAGCTTTCAAACCCTTTGACATGCGCAGCAAACGGGCTTCTTGAGAAGTTTCAGCGGCGGCATTCACCGCTTGGGTAATCACCTGACAAATCCAATCGGCTGCCACCTTGGTTGAATTTTGCAGCTGTTCATTCTGCCAGAAATAACGCCGAACCAACTCGCCGACCTGAACAAACAGCAGCGAAACCCGTTCCGTATCCCGCAAACGCAAGGTGTCATTTTTACGTTCTTCTAAAATCCGACGCGCTTCTTTCCAGCGCGCCCGCGCACTGTGATAGGCCTCTTGAAACTGTGTCTGCTGCAATTGCTTGACCCAGACTTCCATACGCTGCAGTTCATCCTCCCAAAAGGCTGGCTCCAAGGGATTTTGATTGACATGCAGGGGTAAAAATTCACCCTCTTGATCCTGAAACAAACCCGATTCAGGCTGTACAGCCTGTAAATGATGATTGACCAGCCGGGCCAAACGGGAGCGATGTTTCATGGACTGCACGCGCACCAAAAGTGCGGAAATCAAACTTTCGAGTTCTGGATCCTGAGAAAAAGGGAACTTGCCCTGCAAAGCTTCTAAAAGCTGTTCAAGAGCATGCTGAACCTCCTGATTGCCCGTTTGTTCAAGAAAGAGAATATAATAGCCTTTTTCAGATTTCAACCCCAAAAAAGACGAGCCCAATTCGGTTCCGACACGGGAAAAACCGAGCTGAAAAAACTCCTCAAGCGCCAAAATCTGCTCAGCAACCTCTAAGTCTGAGAAAAAGAGAAAATGATCCTGCTGCTGACTTGCCAGCTTTCGCATTTCATGATGTTCTTCCCAATGCCAACGCAAATTTTCAGGTAAATAATCAAGAATCAGCGGACGTGTAGAACTTAGCACCATGCTATCAAAACTCCTTAAGTATCTGTCAACACCCAAGCGGGATGCTTAAAATTTAAGCTTACGACCCCATCGTATCAAAATCTCAAAGAATTGATTTGATCCGGATCAAAGAACTGCCCTCAAAATTGACTTGCAAATTTTTCAGCTCAGCGCTGTGTCGTTTTTGTCTGAGTACCCACCCCAGATCGTACGGCCTTTTGAAAAAAGGGGGACGGGGCGTTCTGAGCGAGATATGCTATAATGAGGAGCTATCTACCCGAGGAGTGTCTCTGCCTTTATGAGCAGCCGTCTTGACTACCAGTCCCCCGAATTTACGGCAGCAGTTGCAGATGCCCAAAGCCTGCAGAAATGGACAGAATCTCATTTTCAATCTGTCCGCAGTCGCTTGGCTGAAAAAAAATCCACTGCCGATGATCTGCTGGCCTGTGCTGAATTGTCCATACGTCTGCAAGACGCCAACTGCGCTCAGGATTGTCTTGAGAAACAGCTCAAAGCCCGCCCCAGTGATGCCGATGCTTTTTATCTCAAAGCCATGCTGGCCCTGGGGCAAGGCCAAAAAGAGGCTGCCTTGCAAGTGCTTGAAAATGCCACACGCAAACTCTCGGGAAAATCTCCCGACAATGGCCGGGTCTGGCGCCTTCTCGCCGCTGAACGTCTGCACCAGAAACAGGACCTGAGCGGAGCGGCTCAAGCCATGGTCAAAGCCTGCGAGCAAGCCTCCGCACCCGCCTTTTTACACAGTTCAACACGCCCCGCCCAAGATCTGACAGCTGCCATGCTAAACTTTGATTTCTCACTTTTTGACCAGCTTTTTTCCTGGGAAGACAATAGCGCAGATTTTCGTCTCAGCGCAGTGGCCAACGGCCCCCTGGATCAGCTCTATATTCTCGACAGTTTCAATCGACGCATCTTTGAGTTCGATGCCCAAGGACAGTTTCAGCGGGGGATCGATGAACACCAACTTTCCGCCCAGGCCTTTTTGCACCCGGAATCCCGCTGGGAACTCACGGATCTGTGTATTGGGCCCGACGGAAAAATCTACTTGGCAGGCAATCAGGATAAAATTGGGGTCTTCAGCCCCTCATGGGAACCGCTTGCGGCTTATGCTTCACCCGCCGGTAACCACCGTTTAAAGCCCCTCTCCTTAACGGTAGATGCCCACCACAATCTCTACGTAATCTATCAAAACCTGGCGGGCATTCACGTCTTTAATGCCGAAGGCTTTCACGAGGGCAGTTTTGGCGAAAATACCACCATGCCCGGCACCGATAAAAACTATTATTGTGGTTTGGCCTGTTTAGACGGACAGAAAATCTGTTTGTATGATCGTGAAAAAGTTCAGATTTTTGAAGCCGCAACACGCCAACTCTCAGAAACAGTGAACTTGCCCCAGGATAAAGCGCCCAATCTCGATGATGAAGCCTATCCTCTTTGCTGGAATGGCATCGGCACAGCTTCCAACCAAAGGCTTTGGTTGGCAGATACCGCCCATGCTCAAATTATGGAGTATCGCCAAGGCAAACTGCAGCAAAGTTTCACACAAGCAGGATCGAAGTTACAGAATTTTTCAAATCCCTTTGATATAAGCATAGACAGCCAAGGATGTCTGTATCTTGCAGACACCGGAAATGCCCGTGTGCTCAAATACAAGGGCCAAGAATGGACCCAAGTTTTCGGCCACCCTGGCATTAAATCCGTCTAAAGACAGGAAAGAGGTAAACAATCCATGCGCCATCCCAAATACATGCTTTCAGGTCTGCTGGCTGCAGCCCTTTGTTTGGCCAGCAGCTATCCCACACAACCGGCCCAGGCTTTTCAGCGGGGAGGTGTTTTGCGGATTGTCTCTCTGGAAGAACCTCAGCGCTTGAACCCTGTTTTTGATTCCAGCGAATCGGCCCAAGAAATCTACAATCTGATTTTCAGCAGCTTGATCCGCCGCAACAGCCTCTCAGAACTTGAACCCGATTTATTGACGGTGGTACCCAGCTACCAAAATGGCATGATTCGCACCTTGGCCAATGGTGAAATGGAAGTAACCTATACCCTGCGCCCCAACCTCAAATGGCAGGATGGGCACCCCTTAAGCGCTGAAGATGTACAGTTTACCTGGATGGTGCATACCGACCCCCGCTTTAAATATCCCCCCACCCCCGGCTACGAAAATATTCGCGCCGTTGAAGTGGTTGACCCCCAAACCATTCGCGTTAACTTTTTTCAAACCTATCCCGAATACTTCAATCTCTTTCAGCAGGTGCTGCCCAAGCATTCTTTCCGCAGCAAATACTGGAGTTTCTCAGCCGATCATCCCTGGAATTGGCATCCTGTGGGCTCTGGCCCCTTTGTTCTGAAAGACTGGAAAAAAGGCGAAATGGCGTTGCTGGACGCCAATCCCCTCTACCACCGCGCCCGGCCCAATCTCGATCAGATTCGTTATCAGTTTCACCGTGCGGGCTATGAAGCGATTCCCAAAGTGGTCGACTGGGCCCAGAACGCCGAGATTCTCCAAGGCATGTCAATCATCTCCTATGACTACCTCAAAGATCACCCCGATTTGAATTTAAGCCTGCGCAATACCGGCAAAATTGAACATATTGATATCAATCTGCGCAACCCGATTCTTGCAGATTTAAACGTGCGTCGGGCTTTGGCCTATGCCATTGACCGCAAAGCCGTCAGTGAGCGCCTCTTGGGGCTGGTAGAACCGGCCTGGAGTGATCAACCCAGTGGCTCCTGGAAATACAATTCCCGCAGTTCCAGCTATTATCAATTTAACCCTGAGCACGCCGGAAAACTGCTCAGTAATGCAGGTTGGCAGGCACGGGGTGCGGGTCAGCGCTACAATGCCAAAGATCAGGCCCTCAGCCTCTCTCTGACGATTGAAATTGGCAATAAATCACATCAATTGGTGGCCAGCTATCTCAAAGACGCCTTCGCCAAAATTGGTGTAGCGCTTGAAATAAAACCTGTTCCCCCGGAAATGCTGACCGAAGAAATTCTGCCAGGCGGCCACTATGAACTGGCCCTTTCAGCCTGGACCCCCCATCCCTTTGAAACTTCGTTTAAACGTTGGCATTCAAGCCAGGTACCGCCTGCGGGTTTTAACTATACCCGTTTTAAGGACTACCAGGTGGACCAGGTGCTCAAAGCCCTGGAAAGCAGCGATGATATCCATGCCCAAAAGCAATACTATCTCCAGTTGGCCTCGCTCTTAAATGAGCAGGTTCCCGCCATTCCGCTCTATCACGATACGGTTCTGGAAGCCTATAAAAAAACCGTGCACAATTATTTGCCCAACCCCTATATGGGTTCCACCTGGAACAGCCCCCATTGGTGGCTCGAATAAAATGGCACTTCTGGAAGGCAAAATCGTCGCCGCTGCACAGGAAGAAAAATTGCGAGCACAGATACGTGAGCTTTCAGTTCAGCCTGGCTTGGCGGTGATTCTGGCCGGTGAGGATGGCCCCTCCAAAATCTACGTACGCCGAAAACAGGAAGCCTGTGAACGGGTCGGCATGCATTCTGAAATGGTGCTTTTGCCGGGCGATGTTTCAGAAACCATGCTGCTCAGCGAAGTAGAACGGCTAAATCAAGATCCCAAGATTCATGGCATTCTTGTGCAATTGCCCTTGCCGCCGCAAATTGACGCCAAACGTGTCTTGGAAGCGATTGCCCCAGAAAAAGATGTCGATGGCTTTCATCCCCTCAACGCTGGCTATCTGCTGACAGGCACCCCCAAGCAAGTGCCCTGCACGCCTTTGGGAATCCTGCATCTTTTAAAACACTATGAAATTCCTTTGGCTGGCAAACAGGCACTGGTGATCGGACGCAGCAATATCGTGGGCAAACCGATGGCGCTCTTGCTGCTACAAGAAAATGCCACCGTGACCCTTGCCCACTCACGCACACAAAATCTCAGCGAACTGACCCAAAAGGCCGATATTATCGTAGCCGCCGTAGGCCAGGCCCAATTGGTCACTGGCGAAATGGTCAAAGACGGTGTTGTGGTGGTCGATGTGGGCATGAACCGAATGGATGGAAAACTCTGTGGCGACGTAGATTTTGACTCCGTCGCCCCCAAAGCAGCCTGGATTACCCCCGTACCGGGCGGGGTGGGCCCCATGACGATCGCCACCCTGCTGTACAATACGGTCAAAGCCGCACAGGAAAACCAGGCTTAAGGCCTATTCTTTCTGTGGGGAAAGCTCTTCATAGGCCACCTCCCCAAGCGCTTCCTCTTCGTACTCCAATTCAAGATAGCCTTGCTCTTCAAGGGCTGCTAAAAGCGCACCTACAGCTTCATGTCCCATTTGCTCTTCAATTTCCTTGAGCAGCCCCTCAAGCACTTCAGGCCCCTGCTCTTCGAGCATGGCTCCCACTGAATCTACCAATTCATCGGGAATGGCAGGAAATTCTTCATCAAAGAGATGGCTGTCTTCGGGATTGGTGCTTAAAGGGGTGGTGGCCCGATGGGTTTGTGCAAAACTTTCTGCTTCGGCAGCAAAGACAGAGGCTTCAATGCACAGGGGGCGAGGCCAACGATGCACAAAGCCATAGCTCCAGAGCGCATTTTCACGCCGCTGAATCAGCTCAGGCTTCAGCTCGGCAATGATCTGCAAGACCTCATCCCGCTGAGCAGGATTGACAATGCCCAAATCATGCAGCCAATCATAGACATGGGGCAGGCCCCAGAGCAGCGCAAAAGCATCGAGCAGATCCCATTCAGGATCATATTCCAATTTTTCAAAATATTCGCGCACCTGTTCAGGTTTGACCCTTACCAGTTTTTCAAAAGCCGGTAAAGGCTCAGGGGCCTGGTTTAACCACATTTCAAGGGCGTGTTGGGCCATATCCCCACTGGTAAAAAGATTCAGGCGGTGGTGCTTGTACATCCAACGGCCAAAAACCTGACGGCAATGAAACAAAGCCAATTCAGGATCCCCCTCGCTTAAGGCAGTGCGCAAACGGTTCATCTGCACCTTGTCGGAAGACTCCAACTGCTCACGAAAAAAGCCTTGCTCCTGTTTGCTGCGAATGCCCAAATCACGTAAACCACTTTCAAAGGCATTCCAATCGGGATCAATGCCCTCCTGCAAGGCATGCAAAAGGGTCTCAAAAACCTGATGAATACGGTGTTGTTCAAGCGCGAAATCCAGCGATTCATCTTCTGCCAAGGCTTTTTTACCCAAATGGGTTGCAATTTTTGCGGCAAAAGCTGCAGCCTCTTCAGCCAAGCCAAAATAGGCAAGGGTTTTGAGAATCAAGCCAAAGGGAGGAGGCACTTCACGCCCAGGTTTGAGCCAAATCTCCAAAAGTGCAGGAAGCCGTTCTATCTGATTTTCAAACAGTGCTTCCTGTAATTCAACCAAGGCTTGGATGCCTTCAATTTCAGCGTAGACTGCAGGTGCTTTTTCTGAGAGTAGAGCGGCCAAGGCCCGCTGCTCCGCCAAAAGATTTGAATGCCCCAAAATCTGACTGACACTGGCGACAGCATAGGCCAAAACTTCTTCTTCAAGAAAAATTTGGGGGGCCTGAAGAACGTCTTTCAAGAGATCATAGCGCCCTTGGGGAGAAGCCTGCTGGAACTGTTCCAGCCATTTTTGCTGTTGATGCGCTTGAAAAGATGCGGGCTCAGTTGAGGTCATGAAGGGCTCCTTAAAACAATCGGTAGTTCTTCAGTATAGCCCTTTCCAGGCGCGTTTGGTTCTGAGGTTTGACACTCCCTTCCCTCAAGGAAAGGGATTCTCAAGCTACGCTTGTGGCAACCCACTACGTTAACGCTTGAGGGGTCAGCCCGACCCCAATTTTTATATTTGCTTTTGCAGCAATGTTTCGTGCTGCATTTTCGTCTCTGTCCATTTCCAGACCGCAATGAGGGCAGCGATGTATTCTCACTGCCAGTGATTTTTTAACGGGCTCACCACAACTGGAACAGTTTTGGCTGGTGCCTTTTGGGTCTACCTGAATGACTTCTCTGCCAGCTTCTGCCGCTTTGCAGAGAAGAAGTTCAACAAAAGTTCCCCAGCTTGCATCTGAAATGCTCTTGCTCAAATACTTGTTTTTGACCATGTTGCGGATATTCAGTTTTTCCACACAGAGGGTCTTGAATTTATTTATGTAATAATTTGCTGTTTTGTGCAGAAAATCCAGACGCATATTTTTAATCTGGCGATGGACTCTGGCCAGCTCTTTGAGCGCTTTTTTACGTCGATGAGAGCCTTTTTTTCGCCTTGCTACTTTACGCTGTCTGCGTCTTAAATCTGCCTGTGCTTTGCGATAATACTTCTGATTGGCAATCTGCATCCCTTCTGTATCGGTGCAAAAAGCATTCAGTCCTACATCTAACCCTACCCCTTCAAATTGGGGTTCAGGGTATACTCTGGAGGGCACTTCGTCACAGGAGAAACAAACCCACCAGTCGCCACAGGCATCACGGCGCACAGTCACCGTTTTGATACGGCCTTGAATTTCACGCGAAAGAAACAGCTTAAATATGCCTATACCCTTGATTTTCAGATGCCTCCCCTCCAGCTTCCAACCCGCTTGTTTGAGGGTAAAGGAGTTATAGCGGGCGCGTGAACGGAAGCGGGGGAAACCGGCTTTAACTCCGATTCTTTTTAGCCTGGAAAAAAAGCCCTGAAAAGCTTTGCCTACGCGTTCGACCACATCTTGCAAGACCTGTGAGCCGACCTGTTTAAACTCGGGGAATGCTGCCTTCAGTTC
>PFGG01000038.1 GCA_002783405.1 bacterium (Candidatus Blackallbacteria) CG13_big_fil_rev_8_21_14_2_50_49_14
CTCTTTTCGCTGCCCTGCGTTCAACGTGAATTCATCATAACGGATCTCCTCTTCTACTGTCAATAAATACATCGGCTATTTTTTAGATTATTTTTATATTTAGCTTAACCAAAGAATAACCTTTGTGTCCCAGTCTGTATTTCAGCTCACTATTGCTCTCAAACAGGACATTGCCACACCTAAGCCTGGAGATTGGGCTGATCCCATCAGAATATTCCTGTTAAAATAAGAAAAATCAAGCAAAAAAAATTTCATTCATTCCTCAAAATTAAAGGCAGTCGTCAAATGCACAATGCTTCGCAAACTGAAATCTCAGAACTTATCCTGGAACTTTCACGCCATCTTCACCAACGTCATTTACTGGCGGCAGCTGATGGCAACCTCAGCTACCGCTTTTCAGATCAAGAAATCGTGATTACTCCTTCAGGCAAAAACAAATCTCGTCTGAAGCCCGAAGACCTGGCCTGGATGAATCTGAAAGGTGAGATACTGGCAGGTCAACCTTCGAGTGAACGCCTGATGCATCTTGAAATTTATCGCAAAGTACCTGAAGCCCGAGCGATTGTGCACGCCCACCCACCGACGGCAATCGCCTGGAGCCTGGCTCGCCCCGATCTGAGAGAACTGCCCACAGAGGCGCTGCCTGAAGTCATTCTGGCAGCAGGTAAAATTCCCGTTGTGCCCTATGCCCGCCCTGGCACACTTGAAATGGGAACCCGCATTCTGCCCTTTCTGCCCGATTGCCGCCTGCTGATCCTGGCCCGGCATGGCGCCGTCTGCTGGGGAGATTCCCTCGAAGAAGCAGCCAATGGTATTGAACGACTGGAACAGGTCGCGATGATTCTCAAAATTGCTGATGAATTGGGAGGAACGGTTCCTCTGCCCTATGGAGAGCTGCGGGCCTTAAAAGAGCTGCGCAAACAAATTGGCCCACGAATCATTTAATGGACCGAATAAAAATAGCCCTGCCAAAAGCAGGGCTGTTCAGTGGAGGGGATTAACTATTTGGCTGCATCGCCATACATTTCCCACCAAGCGGTTTTGCTTACCTTCACATTGGTAAAGTCAGGCATGGGAACGCCTACCTGCTCCCGCACATCAGGATGAACATAAATATCTGGGCGGGTACCTGTATCGGGAATTTCAAGTCTGCCAGCAAAGATATTTCCAAAAATTTTAGATTTATTTATGGTGGCTTGCTGATTTGCAAAGAACGAGCCTACATATTTGGTATCAGAGCCCGAACCTTGCCCCAGCGCCATATCGCCTGAAGTGACAACACCCAAAGCTGCGTTATTGGGATAATCCGTTGGAACAGAAGGTTCTAACCCCTCAGAAAAAGTCGCGTTGCCTGTGGCAAAGATAGCGCCCTTGCCAGTATATTTAATTCCTTCTGCGGCTGAAATACTTCCATAGATAAAAACAGCCCCCTCAATATGCAAAAGTCTTACTTGATTATTTCCTGAGCCAGTAACCGTATAGGTAAACTTGCTCCCACAGCCAGCCCCCGCAGGATTTGCTATTGAAGCATTGCCTAAGACCAGATTAGAGGGAGCGCCACTGCTGCCTCTAACGCAACCATTGGTAGTGGCCTCCACCAAACGATCAGTCATAAACTGGCTGTTTACTGAAGCATCAGGAAAATTCACATTGGGCAATTCATGATCTATTTTATTCGCATGAACCTGGGTGTCCTGACCATCTCCCACAATACTATCACCTACTGTGGATGGAAGAGGATTTCCAGTCGGAGTACCTGTATCGACTACACTTGCATCCGTATGAATCGCCTTAAACGCTGCTGCATTAGTCCCCAAATCTGACTGAGAGGCTAAGTCAATCCCACCATTGGGATTCGGGGCAGGATTACTGATATTGTCTTTGTAAACATATACCTCCCCTTGAGGAGGAGAGGCAGGTGAAGGATAGCCATGAAAATTTTGATTGGTATCTAAATCATGATAATCGTTATAAATACCTGTAGAGGAGGCATCTAAGCCCAAACGCCCGGCAGTAAAAACCCCGCCATAAATACGAACCCCGCCATTGATACGTGCTCCGCCCAATTGATGGTTAGAAGCAATTGCAAAATTGTCTAAAGAAAAACGCTCAAACTGCACGCCAATCACACGTTTTGACATATTGATTTCAACGGTCCCGTTTTTGGAATCATAGACCTTGCCTTCAGACTTCACCCGCTTGACTTTGGATTCCGTGCTGGGCAAAAGAGAAACGCGGTATTCGCCAATTGTTTTATTGTTTTCGTCGTGGATCGGAATCCAGGTATTGAGCCAATACCCTGTACAGGAGCTATTGAGGTTCGTGGTGGATATGCTAAAGTCGATACAGTCATCACCATTTCTTAAGCCAGAAAGAAAGCGTTGTGCGCCAGTCTCAGCCATCCACAAAGCACGCTCATTACGCACACTGTGCAAATTATACTTATTCTGGCTGGTCACCAAATAAGCAATAGCGCCCACCATCAAAGCGCCCACCACCGAGAGCTGCAACACCATCACCAATGCAGCCCCTTGTTCACGGGTTTTCTTCGGTCTCAGCATATCTCCCCCACCTCATTTTTCATACATACAATTTTATAACTACTGATTGCGGTATTGAATTTCAGATCTCATATCAAACTTACGCTCCCGATCTCCAACATAGACCCCATCCGAGCGCTGACGGTAAACCGTAACTCTCAGAACCAGTTCCAAGGTAAATGGCGAAGTTGCTCCCTTACGCTCAAAATAACTGTCTATCCCCGGATGCTCTGCCGCAGCTTCTCGGATCATACGGGTACGATTGTCTTCAAATGCCGTTGTAGATACTGTTGTTGAAGTTCCATTGCTTTTCCAAGCTCGATAGAGGGATTTAATACCCGTACCCGGTCTTTCATAATCATCGGCAAACCAATAACGCACCAGATCGAAGCCCGTGGAAGTACCATCTGGAGCAACATGGGGGCGGGTAAAGAAAAGATCAATTGAACGTCCTGAGTACAGAGCTGAGGGAACCATCTGCATCGCAGAAGCCTGGCGCAATTCACGTGTCATTTTATTGATCGCATCACGGGCATATTGCTGCATCCGAGCTTCCTGCTCAGCCAATTTTAAATGGCCTTGAATATTTGAAAAAATCGTAGTACCCATGACCATGATCAGAAAGAGCAACCCCATGCTGATCATCAGCTCCACAAGGGTCACGCCCCGCTGCCTGAAACGTAAGATTTTTGGTAATGGTAAGCGATTTGATTTAATCATCATTGTCAGCCTTCATAAATACTGCGCTACCCAAATAATCATGGGAACCAGGAGGAGAATTACTCCAAGGCGAAACTTTCACAATAATCTTTTTCATATAATGCTGATTTGAAGCAATACTGTTGGGATCTGCTGTCACGACAATCTGAGAGGTTGCACTGGGAGCACAGCCGCCCGTGACATTCATGCCCACCGTAAATACGCCAGATGACGAGAACGTATGGCTGACAGAGGGCCCTGTCTGGGTACTCGAATCGTCATTAAAGGTCCAGTTATAGGTATTTGTGGAACCATTGCCAACGGTAGACCCCGTAAAAGTCACGCTGTTCCCAGCTTGAACGGTGGTAGCAGAAGCCGTGATCAAAGCCACAGAAGAGAGATTGACTGAAGTGGTTCCGGTTTGCACAGTAGAACCCACCTCTGCTTTCACCGTGGCTGTATAATTGCCACAATCCGTGTATTTATGGTTAAACACAGGGAAAGTCAAATCTGTTGGGTTGGTGTCTTGGGTTGAATCATCAGCGGCAGCATTGGTGGCATTGCCGTCGCCATACCAAATACTGTAAGTGACGGGAGCATTCGTCGGATTATTGGGCGCACCCCCAAACCCAGTAGAACCTGTCTGGAAGGTAAAGTTGGTAGTGCTGGGATTCGACACGGGCCCAGCCACACCAGAAGCAGGGGTAACATTCACAAAAGCACTGGTGCCACTGATAATTGTTAAGGGCAAAGAAGCCGTTCCAATCGTCACATTGGGCGTTACGGAGCCATCACGTAAGGTAACAGAAGCGGTAGGAGAACCCGTTGTAGAATAGGCATGTGTAGCGGTTTGGCCTGTTTGGCTATTGCCATCTCCAAAATTCCATTCATAAAGAGGGTTGGAACCGCAGCTGCTACAGGTTGCTGCAAAACTAACCGTCTGCCCCACCCCATGCGTGGTAAGCACAGGAGTCACAATTTGAACATTGGCCGAATTTACCGTCAGAGTCTTAGAACCAACCGAAATGCCATTGCGCTTGATATAAACATTCCTTGAACCCGGGCTTGAATAGGAACAAAAAGTTGTCAATCCTGTCCCTGTAGATGGCGTACAACCCGGCATATCCCAGGTGGTATTCTGTGCGGTACAGAGCGGGCATTGAGTAGTATTAACTGAAAAGTTAAAGGTAACGCCTGTATAGCTGGTTAGACCAGGCAAAACCGTAAAATCAACAGGAGCAGGATTGGTGACATTCACCGTAACCGGCGAACCAGAACAGTTGATAGGGCTCGTCCCATTGGATTTGATCGCTTCCATTGTCACATTATAAGTACCTGCTGCACCCCAGGTTTTACTGGCGGCAAAGGGTGGGGTAGCAACGGTAGTTTGGGTTGCTGGAGAATCTTGAAAAGTCCAGCGCACATTGCCTTCAGGATTGTAGGTATTCACCCCCGTAAAAGTCACTGCCGTACCAACTTCTGCAGAAGTTGGGGTTGCCGCAACAGCGCAGCCCGCAGCCTGAGCAGGGGGAACTAAAAATTCAGACAGGGATTCAATTCCAGTTTGAAAAACGGTGGGCAAACCGGCCAAAGCAAAAGTTTGACTGATTCGTTCGGGCAGTTCAGCCAGATAAGCATGTTTTCCTTTATAGACAATCAGGTCGACACGATAATTCATATTGTTCAAAGGAATTTTTAAAGGAAAAGAAAGTGTTTTCCCTGGTGCACAGGTAGTACTGCCTGAAACACGCTCCAGACAAACTGTGACCGGGTTGCTGGCATTGAGGGTTGTGGTGTTGATGACGGCTTGGGGATTGGCAGTGGTATAGACCGGTTCAGAAGCAAAGGGGTAAGGTGTTGCATTTTTGAAATCAATGGAGTTCAATTGTTCCATCACTTGATTCATCACTTGCGTAGAGGCAGTCAAATCACGTGACTTTTTATTGGCCTTAAAAGCTGTGGGAACAAAAGAGGCGGCGCCCACCGCGATAATCGCAAGAATGGTGCCAGCCGCCATGACTTCAATAATACTCAATCCCTGTTCAGTACGAATCAAACGCCGAGAAGATTTAAAACGCTTATGAATCATATGATCTTTCCCCTAAATAAATTCCCCAATTATCCACACACAGTTATCAACAGTAAATATTTTCGCATATTGTGTCTCTGATCTTAATACTTTCATTTACAAAAAGTCAATTAAAAGCCTTAATAAAAGGGATCTTAAAGCGTTTTATACCTACTTGAAAATTATAAACCCAAAGCAAAAATGAAGCCCGAGATTTAAGAATAAGAATCTTAAACTAGTCAAAAACAGGGACTTGGTTTATGCTGTGGAAACAGGCTTGCGCACGATGAGACAAAGGATACTATGGTTCTGAGGGAGTACACAACGCGCTGATGAAAAACTGCCCTATCTGTTACCACTCCCTGCCCGCAGAAAATTCAGATCAACGCCAGGTCTGTACCTTTTGCGGTTGGGCCAATACAAAAAAAGCCACAAAACCAGGTGCCAAAACAACGAAGACACGTATTAATAAATACGCTTCTGTTTCACCTGAAGAAATTGCACGCCAACAGTTTAAAGAAGAGTCTCCCCTTTTACCGATTATCGGGATGGGATTGGGTCTGCTTCTCTTTATTGGCTTCAGCATTTATATGCTCAATCGTCCCACAGCCCCCCCTCCCGCTCCTATTCTTTTCAGGCAAACACCAAAGCCTACACGGTCACCCGATCCCACGCCCACTCCCGTATACACCTTTATGGCCATTCCAACCCCTGAACCAACCCCCTCTGAGAGCCCAAGCAAGGTGCCCGATGAGAAGGAAAGCCTTCAGCCCAGCTCTGAAGCCAGTTCGACTGAGGGAGCCTCCCCCAGTCCCTCAACCAGTGCTTCTCCCGACGCAGAATCAAGCCCTGAGCCAGAAAACTCAGCCGAAACACCTGATACCGCTGCGGTCGTGACGCCGCCCCCACTTCCTGCGTCACCTTAACCCACAGGCTTTACCATTTTTCATAGCGAATATGGCTTGGGTTCACACCCATTTGCAGGAGTATTTCTTCGATTTCACGCAACATCAGGGAAGGGCCACAGAGAAAATACAAGGCGTCGGCAGGCAGTTTCAGGGTCTTCAGAAAAAAGCCATCAATCCTTTCTTGAAAATGGATCCAAGCAGGAATGTCAGCCTCTAAATCCGTGCAGGTAAAAATACTGAGTAAATGTGTAAATTTTTCGGCAGAATCTCGAATTTCATCTGCAAAAGCAAATTCATCAACTGAAGCTGAACTGTAAATCAAAGCTGCATGGGTTTCAGAAATCTGATCCCGAATCGTGCGAAAAATACTCATCAGGGGGGTAATGCCAATCCCTCCGGCGATCAACACCACCTGCTTGCCCATCTCTTTTTGATAGACACATTCCCCTTGGCCTTCACTGATCTGAAAAACCTCTCCCACTTGGGCCTTTTCATGTAAGTAACGGGTCACAGGATGGTTCGCTGAAGCCTTGATCGCCAACTCAATCTGTTCATTGATGGGCTGGGGCGCAGAAGTAATTGAGTAGCCACCTACCTGCTGCTTGCCCTCAATTTTAGCATAGAGATCCAACCACTGGCCCGGTAAAAAGGTATAGGGCTGGCCCTCAATCGCAAAAACAAAGCGCTTGACCGTTGGGGTTTCCTGAGTAACGGAGAGCAGTCTGGCAGAAATTGTATTCATAAAAGTGTCCCTTTAAAAAGATGAAGTGAATATAGCAAAAAAGCACAGGCAAGAACAGACTCTTTCAATGGGAATGAAAACCAAACAACAGCATATAAACGGCAACCAGCCCCATCAAAATGAAAAGCCCCGCCTGTAACTGACGCGGAGAAAAAACACGGGTCAAGCGTGCTCCCCAAGGTGCAGAAAGTGCACCCGCACCCCCTAAAAACAGCATAGCCAAAGGTTGAGCTTGCAAAACCGAAAATAAATCCCCCACAAAAAAATGGGATGCAGCACCCGCCGCAGAGATCATCACAATGGCCGCCAAGCTGGTACCAATGCTTTCTTCAACACTCAAAGGCAGCAAGATATTTAACAAAGGAGTCATGACAAATCCTCCCCCCACGCCAAAAATGCCCGAAAGCAATCCGGCCAGTGAGCCAATCAAAACGGCAATGACTCGGCCAGATGCCAGCCGAAAGGGCTTGCGCTCTCCCGACTCCTGATGGCGCATGCGTTTCCAGAAAAGTCCCATAATCACAGCCACCAAAGCCGTAAACAGCCACGAAAGCCAGGCTTCGGGCAAAAGATGCGAAAAACGGGTGCCTAAATAAGAAAAAATGCAGCCCCCCAGAGCCAGAAAAAAGGCCAAATCCAGTTTCAAATGACCTTGTCGGAAATGGGTCAAAGCACCAGAAAAACCGGTGATCAAAATATACAGCAAACTCATACCCACCGCCTGATGCAAGCCAATTCCAGCAAGCGTCAGCATCGGCACCAGAATCAGGCCGCCACCTATCCCCAGCAGGCCAGAGAGCAAACCCGCCAGCGAGCCCATCAAAAGAAAGGGAAGAAGTCCCCACAGTACAAAGGTCAAAATAGTATACTCAAGATCCGAGGTCATAAAATTTAAAAGGCGTCAAGAACCCATCTATTGTAGCAAACCCCAGGAGCCCCCATGCCCCAGATTCACCTGATCGACGATGACAGCCAATTGCATGAACTGCTCAAAGCCTATTTCAGCGCAGGCCCGCTTGAACTCAGTGGCTCAGAAACACCTTCAGCAGGCTTGGCCTGGTTGGAACAAAACCCAGCAGATCTGGTGATTCTCGATCTGATGTTGCCTGAAATGGATGGATTTGAAGTTTGTCGCCGTTTACGGGCTCAATGGCCGAAACTTCCCGTCTTAATGCTCACCGCGCGCGGCGATGATCTCAATACGATCATGGGCCTGGAGCTGGGGGCCGATGATTTTATGTCGAAGCCCTTCAACCCCCGTGAATTGGAAGCTCGCATCAAAAGCATTCTCAGACGAACAGAAAATGCAGAGCCCGCTCCACCGACCCGTCACCTCCTGTGCTCAGAACAACACGCATTGCAATTGGATCTGGATGCCCACACCGCTACGCACCAAGGCCAATGGCTCGATCTCACCCCAACCGAATTTGATCTGCTGCGCTGCCTGATGGAAAACCGGGGCATTGTGCAAAGCCGCGATCAGCTGATTCAAAAACTGCGGGGCTATGATTGGGAAAGCCTGGATCGCAGCGTAGACATGCATATCAGTAAACTGCGCCAAAAACTGGGGGATACCTCTAAAAAACCCCAAATCATTAAAACGGTCTGGGGTATCGGCTACCTTTTTCCGGCGGCGCCATGAACCTGCTTTTTCGCAAACTCTATTTGTATATGTTGATGGTGCTGGTGATCAGCCTGCTGCTCACCGGGCTGGTCACAGCAATGATCTTCAATACCCGCCATGAGGGGTTGGTACGCAATGTGATCCGCAACCAGGTTGTTTTTGTGGGCCGCGAACTGGCAAAAACCCAACGCAGAGCCCCCAACAGCCTGCCCGAGCGCATGCAGGAATTGGGGGATGATCTGGGTTGGAATATCGCACTTTGGGAACAGGGACAACTGCTTCACAGCACCCTGCCCAACCCGCCTCTTCCCCCCCAGGATTTAAACGAACGCCTGCGAAAAGAGAATTATGTCTTGAGCTGGGATTTTCCCGGTCGTCCCCAAGTTTGGATTTCACAATCCTTTCCCCGGATGGGTTTTCGTCTTCGAAATCGCGTGCTCTGGCTTCAGCCCCGCCTGAGTCAGCTCTCCCGCCCCGCTGGCGCACCTTTACTGGCCTTTGTGCTGATTCTGCTGATTCTGGGCCTGCTGCTTTTGCCCTTGACCCGCTTTCTGCTCAAACCCTATCGCAAACTGCAAACAGCCATTCAGGCCCTGGCCCAGGGCGATTTTTCTCAAAAGCTGGAAAGCCAGCAAATGCGCGAATTTGAACCCCTCGTCAGCTCTTTTAACCACATGAGCAGCCAATTGGCTGAAATGCTCAGTCAAAAACAACGCCTGATCGCCGATGTTTCTCATGAACTGCGCTCTCCATTGACCCGTCTGCGCATGCTGCTTGAAATTCTGCATCAACAGGCTCCCGAGCAGGCTGATTTGCTCGAAAAAGGCATTGCCGAAACCGAAGAACTGGATCATATTATTCAGGACCTTTTGGATATCTCGCGGCTTGAACTGGATCAGCTGCCTCTCAATAAAAGCAGGCAGGATCTGCGGTCTTTGGTTTTTGAAAGCCTGGAACGCCATGAACCTCTGATGGAGCAAAAAGGCCTCAAAATTGAAGCCAAGATGCCCGAAACAGCCGTGATGGTTGACGTAGATCGGGAAAGACTGAACCAAGTGTTTAACAATCTCTTTTCGAATCTAAGCAAATATGTGCCCGACCTAAGCTGCGTCTCGCTCCAAATTGAAGTTCAAGCGGATCAGGCCCTGTTTCATCTGCGCGATCAGGGCCCTGGCCTGACAGCCCCCGACCTTGAAAAAATCTTTGAACCCTTTTACCGCCCGGACACCTCACGCTCACGGCGCACAGGCGGAACAGGCCTGGGCCTTGCCATTTCACGCCGAATCGCACGTGCCCACGGGGGGGATCTGCGCGCCAGCCTGCCCCAGGACGGCGGCCTGGCCTTGCATCTCAGCCTGCCTTTGGCTGCGGCATGAAACAAAAAATCGTCTTTGAAAAGCATGGGCTTGATTTTAAAAATTATCCCTTCAAATTCGGGCGTTTGGCTGAATCCGAACACGTTTCAAGCACTGAAATTGCAGAAATCTGGGCACATCTCTATCCTCCCTGTCTGGCACTCAAAAGCCGGGAACTGCTCTTTGTCCCTGCCCCTGAAAAAGAGGCCCTGCTGAACTGGGGCCAAAATCACGGCCTCAAGCCTGTAGAAAGGCCTGATCTTTGGGAAACCCTCTGCAACCCCTGCCTGGATACGGTTTATAGCCCCTCGATAGCCGCCCATGATTTACAGCAACTGCAAGAGGCAGGGTTCTCAGAGCAGGAGGTTGAAAGCATTCGCGCAAAAATCAGCCCCGCATTGCTGGCCTATAATGCCCTGCTCTGGGATTGGACCTATCTGGGACTCTATGATGTGTTGGAATCACGCCGTTTTGCATGGCCCTTCAGACTGACGTCTGAATTTTATTTCTGGGCCATGCAGATTGCGTTGCGGGTTTTACCAGTCAACGATTGACTAAAGAACGCCTATTGCCAAGAGACGTTGGCGCAAAAAATCTCCGGCCCGACAGGTCTCCGTAAGAAAAACCTCTGGGCGCGGATGCAAAAAGAGCGGCATGGAAAGACGTGAGGTATTTTCTGCACCCACAGGGTTGATCACGCGGTGCAAGGTCGACTTATAATAGCCGTGGGTCGCCATTTCAAGCATATCGCCAATATTCACAGCAATGCTGTCGCGATCAGAGGGTACATCATGCCAAACCCCTTCGGCATCTTGAACCTGCAAACCATTGGTAGTCGCCCCCACCAGAACCGTTAAGAGGTTGATATCGCCATGGGCCGCTGCACGCACTGCGCCACTGGGCTCACCCTCCAGAGGAGGGTAATGCAGAATCCGCAATTGGGTTTGCTCACTGCTCGAGATCATTTCTTTCAAAGGCATCGACAGGGTCGTTTGAATCTCGCCGGGCAGATAGTCTTCAATCCAAGCCAAGAGGGTCTGTGCCAGTGCAGATAACTGACGTTGCAGTTTTTTGGTGGCATCACTCATTTCGGCTGGGAATTTGCCCCAGGTATAGTATTGAAAAAACTCTTTGAGGTCTTTTTTCTCAAACCCCACAGCTTTTTCAGAAACCGAAGGCGGAAAATAACCGTCCTGGGTTTCGCGGTTAAAGAGGTAGTGGTATTTTTTCTCAGAAGCGAAAAAGTCTTTCCACTCTTCGTAAACCTCATCGATCAGCAATTGATCGATGGGATGATGATACAAAACCCCAAAACCTGTTTCCCGCAGGGAATAGGCAAACTGGGCAGCAGCATCGGGGGCTTTATAATCTACTCTGAGAACTTCCACGTTCTTATCTCCTTCAATATCAGCAACCGGACTTCAGCCCGATCCTTCTGAATCATAATCAGGCGCTTTGCTCCCTGACAAGGAGATTCCTTTGGTTTTCAGTGAAAACCCAACAAACGGCGTGCATTTTCTCCAAGAATGGCATTGCGTTCAGAAGGGGAGAGATGGGCCATGCGGGGCCGCAAAACCTCTAGCTCCTGACTGAATTCTGGACTGTTGCTACCAAAGAGAAGACGTTCAATGCCGATCTGTGGAACCAGATCTTCAATAAAATCTTCACGATAAATGCCAGAGGTTTCAAGATAGACATTGGGGTTTTCTTTGAGCATTTGCGTGGCTTCGCTCAGCGCCACCCCCGAAATATTAATTTGCCCGCCACTGGTGGCAATAAAGGTGATTTCAGGAAAAGCAGATGCCAGATCGGCAATCTGAGAAGCCATCGAAACGCGCACATGGCCCCCAGAAATCATCACAGGAATTTTAAGCCTTTTCACCACAGACATAAGCGCCTGCACAGGCGCACTGTTGATCGGGCAGGTTTCTTCCCAGGGGTGCAGAAACAAGCCCTTAAAACCCAAATGCCGGATACAGCGTTCCAATTCCATTTCGGCTTCTTCACCCTGACGGGGATCCACCCGGGCAAAACCGATCAGACGTTGTGGAGCCTGTAAAACAGCCATGGCAACCGCATCGTTCTCAGGTGAGAGATGATAATCCAAAGGCTGAACAGGAATCACAACGGCCTGGGCAATCTCCAAACGGTCCATGCGCTCCAACAGGGCTTCCAGGGTTTGCCCATAGCCAAAAATCGAGGTGCCCAAATGGGTATGAAAATCAAGGGTACTCATAGGCTCTCCGGTAAAAGACGCAAAATATTTTCAGACAAAATCAAGCGCAGTTGCTGCTCTGAAAAGCCCAGCATCTGCACTTTTTTCAATTCAATGCCAGGATCACAGCCTGGGCCATCGCTTGCAAAGATCACGCGTTCGGCCCCCAAAGCCTCAACCGCCTCGCGAATGCGTTCGGGGTGGGGCGTCGCTGAAGTTTCAAGCCAGACATTGGGGCAGCGTTGCGCGACAGCAATCGCATCATGGACGTGAAAATAACCGCCCATATGCCCAAAGATCAGCTTGGCTTCTGGGCAGGCCTTGGCCGCCCGTTCCAATTGCAGCGGCAGGGTGTATTCCTCATCGCCACAGTGAAACAAGGTGGGCACTCCCAATTCAGCCGCCTTGCGCAAAAGTTTAAGCGTATCCGGGCTGTCGGGCATCTGGCGATAGCCAAAAGGATGCAGTTTCAGCCCCTGAAAGCCCCATTCACGCACAGCCTGTTCTAAAAGAGCCGGCGCCTCTGCATGGCCCGGGTCCAAACGCGCAAAACCAATCAGGCGCTCAGGATAACGCTGAAACGCCTCACGCACATAGGCCAGGGGCTCATAGCCTTCGTGTTCCATGGGCGCATCGACATAGGTCATGACCACCGCACGGGCAATGCCTGCCTCATCAAGCAGGCGCAGAATCAACTCAGGCGGATCCTGCCAGTCGCAACCCGGCAAACCTTCAATATGGGTATGGGCATCAATAATCGGATACATGCTCAACTGCCCCGATAGGTTGAAAAACCAAACGGACTCAAAAGCAAAGGCACGTGATAATGCTCATTGTCTGCCAAAATTTCAAAGACAATCTGCGCTATCGGGTAAAATCCCTGTACCCCCTGGGCAGCAAAATAACTGGCCGTATCAAAATCCATGCGGTAAATTCCGGGCTCCAATTGGGTACCGGGCGGCAAAAGCTCGGGGCAACGCCCATCGGTATTGGTCACCCCCTGGGCCAGACGCGACCAGACAGGCTTTTCTGCGGATTCGCCACGCAAACGGGCCTGGCAATAAGCTTTCCAGCCAGTGGGGTCTTCCTGTTTTTCAAGCATCAGCGCCAAACCCGCAGCGGGCCGGCCTGTGGCGGTATCCAAAGCATGGGTAGAAAGCGTGCTCATGCGAAGAGTTTCTCCAATCTCAAACGGGTAATTTTACGCTGTTCGCCTGCGGCCACGCCCAATTCTTTTTCAGGATCATTCTCAAGCCGCTCCTGCAGCAAAGTCAGCATTTCAGCCGCACTTTTGCCAGTTGCACAGACAATAAAAATAAAACCAAATTTCTCAAGGTAGGTCTTGTTACCGGCAGCCAGGGCCTGCAGGGTTTCTTCTGAAGCGCCCATGCTCCCAGCTTGCTCTTGTGAAGCCCATTGGGCCGTTGCCGCAAATTTCTGGCGCAGCGAATCCACATCCCCAATCTGAGGATGGTGCGAAAAAGCCTCCAGCCAATCTTCAGCAGAGAGCGTATCAGCCACCTGTTCAGCCAGGCGATAGGCCTGCTCTTCAGAGTCGAAGGGCGCGCCCTGGAGCATCTGTTCCACCCACTCACTGGAACCACAGCAACGGGTCAAATCTTCACGCAACATGGGCAAGGGGCGCTGGTTAAAACGGGCAAGACGCCCCAGTACTCCCCGCACACGCAGGCGGCTGATGCCCCCATCGGGATAAATATTCACCCGCAGATGGCTGAAGAGTTGATCCGAGGCCTGCAAATCTGTAAAGGTCTGAATCTGATCGGCCTGAAGTTTTTGCGGCGGGAGAATTTCTGTCCATTGCAAACTGCGGCTGGTTAAGAAATCAACGGGCACGGGCTCGTGAATCAGACAGGCATCGATCGAACAGAGGTCGGCGTAATTGCCTTTGAAATGGGCAGTATCGATTTCAATTTCACGCAGATAGCCAGGTGCGCCCAAACGCAGAATCAGCCAGTCATTGCCGGGCTCCCTGCGGCGGCGGGTTTCCCAGCCTTCGCCCATATGTGCAGCCCGACGGGGCAGAATCAGATTGTCTTTGGGGCTGAAAAACATATCATTGCAGATCAAGACCTGTCCCCCGTTCTGAATCCCCGCCAAATCAATCAGCTCGCCTTCGACCAAATGACTCCAGTCGGGAGCCGCTTCACCATGTACGCGAAAACGGGCCACGCCGCCATCGGGATAAATATTCAAACGCAGGTGCGTCCAGCGTTCACGGCTTTCGCAGGCAAAGAAATTGCGACTGCCCCCCTGCAAACGCGACTTGGGCAGCAGTTCCACCCAACGGGCCGCCAAAAGTTCATCAACACTGGGGTCACCACTCAGGCTACAGGATTCAATTGAGCAGTGTTCAGGATAATTGCCCAAGAAATGATTCGTATCCACATCAAAACCATGAATCAATCCCGGAATGCCCAGTTTGATCAGGCACCAGTCATAACCGGGCACACGGCTGCGGCGGGTTTCCCAGCCATCCATCCATTTGCCCCGATCTGTGTATTTATCGACAATAAAAACGCCACGACCTGGTTTGAGCAGGTTCTCTTTCTCAGCAAAAAACTCATCGTTGGCAAAGATTGCCACACCACCCACCTGTTCAGCGGCCAAATCGGGAAGCTGGGTAAATGTCGGTTCGCTCATGTCTGCCTCGTTTTATTTTCGAAAATTCTTCTGCCGTATACTAGCACAAAAACAGATCCTCCCAGAACCCTCCAGTCAAGGAATAGAGCCTTTTGCTGGCGACCCTCAGCGACTTGCCAAAGCACCCTGTCATGCTGCATGCTTCAGGTAAGAAAAACCCAAGTGAAAAGACATGCCCACAAAAACCTCCTCCCAGACTCTCCTTCAGCAAGGCCTCGAACTGGCTCGCAACGGCCAAATTACAGAGGCCCAAGTCTGTTTTGAAAAAATCTTAGCCACTTTGCCCAACGATGGCGGCGCCTGGCATAACCTTGGGCTTTGCCAATTGCAACTCAACCATACCGAAAAAGCAAAGGCCAGCTTTGAAGCCGCCATTCAATATCTGCCAAAAGCCCCCCACAGCCATTTGCAATTGGGGCTGCTGGCCCAAAATCAGCAAGCCTTTGAAACAGCCCTTGTGCATTACCACCTGGCCTGGGAGCAAATGCCAGGCCTGTGGGCAGCCTGTGAAAATGGCTGCAACCTTTTGCTGGAATGCGGCGACAGCGATGCCGCCATTGAGTGGCTGGAAGAAGCCGTGCAACTCCCCGAATGCCCAGAACACCCCTGGCGCCTGCTCTGTTTTTATCTGCTCGCCAGTGACCATGAGCCCGCTCGTCTGGAAGCGGCCTGCAAAGGGTGGGAAGCTCGCTTTATGCGCCCCCTCTACCCTGCCGAACCCCGTTGGAAGAATCTGCCCGATCCAAACCGCAAACTCAAAATTGGCTATCTCTCCGCTGATTTTTCCCTGCATTCAGCCACCAATACCTACAGTGCCCTGTTTGAGTTTGCAGATCGCCAGAATTTTGAACTGCATGCTTTTTATACCCGCGATATCGAAACCAGCAGTACCGAATGGTTCCGCCAAGGCGTCGATTCCTGGCATGCGGTTCACGATCTGGGGCCCGAAGCACTGGCAGAGAAAATCCGGGCCCATGAAATAGACATTCTGGTAGATCTCAGTGGCATCACAGGCGATGATCTGCGTGTTCTGGCCCTGCGCCCCGCCCCGCTTCAGCTGACAGGTCTGGGCTTTGGTGCCACAACAGGTCTCAGTTGTATGCAAGGACGGTTTACGGATCGTTTTCTCAATCCTCCAGAAGCTCCCGGCTGGAACAGCGAACCCCTGATCTATCTCAAACAGGTGTTTCACTGGTTTCCCAATGCGCTTCACCAAAAAGCCCAACTCCAGCCCCCGCCCTGCCTGAGCCAGAAAACTCTGACCCTGGGCTGTGGTAACAATCCCTTTAAATACAGCCAGGCCACCCTTAGTACCTGGGCCCGCATTCTTCAGGAAATGCCCAACGCCCACCTCAAACTCAAATTTACAGGTTTGGAACAAGCACCTGTGCAGGAAGCTTTACGCAAACGCCTGCACAGCTGTGGAATTCCTGTGGAAAAAGTCAGTTTACTGGGGCACAGCTCCCTCTGGGAGCACCTGCAATTTTATCAAACGCTGGATCTGGCACTGGATCCTTTTCCCTATAATGGAGGCGTAACCACCTGTGAAGCGCTGTGGATGGGCGTGCCCGTGATCAGCCTGGAAGGTGGCACCCGTGCGGGTGCTTCAATTTTGAAAACCCTGGGACTGAAACACTGGCTGGCACAAACCCCCGATGAATATGTCATGAAAGTACGCGCTCTGCTTTTAGACGCCTCTGCCCTCAGCCACTGGCGCAGCCTGCTGCGCAACCGCCTCTTAAAATCCAGTATTTGCGATGGGCCCGGTTTTACACGGGACCTTGAAAAAAGCTACCGTCAACTCTGGCAAACATGGTGCCTGAATCAGGTTTCTGATTAAATTTTCAATAAAAATTAAAAACCAGCTTAAGTTTTGAGCTAAAAGGGTATATAACAGATCAGAATGATATTTTGAAGACAAGGAACCAAGATCCTATGGGTAGAATCGGAACGCCGAATCAGTTAAATTATACGCCAGCCCCTTTGCTGAGTGCAAAACCCAACCAAACACCCGCTCCCAACCCATCTCACCCCCCCCAAAGCCAGCCCTCTCCTCTGCTTTGCCAAGAACCTGTCAGCCCCACTGCGCTGACTGCAAAATCTAAGCATGAGCCCCAAATTTGTAGTTTTTTTCCGCAAACCACTCCTTCCCAAACAGAGCACCCGACAGAACAGGCTCAACCCCATACTGAACACCCCCAATCCCATGCCGGCAGGCATGAAGCCCCCACGGTAGTGGGCACGGTGGCCCATGATGTGGGAGTCAATGCCGCTCACCATGCCGCTGAACACGGAATTCACCACGTTGCTGAGCATGCGGCTACCCATGCTGCTGAACGCGCAGCCGAACATGCGGCTACCCATGCCGCTGAACATGCAGTTGCCCATGCCGCCGAAGAAGCCGTGGTACATGGCGCTGAAGAAGTCGCGGTTCACAGTCTGGGCCGTGTTGCCTCTGTAGCGGCTCCTGGCGTCGGAGCTGTGGCTGCCGGTTATTTGGCCTATAAAGGGGTTCAACACAGTATGCATGCCGCAGAAAGAGGCAATGTGGGCGCATCCATTGCTTTCGCCCTGGCTGCAACTGTTGATGGTACCACCGCAGTGGTCAATGGCGCTGGCGCTGTCACAGGTGCTGGCACTTTGATTTCAACCCCTGTCAGCATTGGTCTGGGAGCCGTAGCAACCGGCCTCTCCGCCTTGGGTGCCTGGCTCGACGATTAAGCACAAAACCCAATCAAAAAGCCCTGGTCTGAGACCAGGGCTTTTTGATTGAAAAGATTTTAAAGCTTATTTTTCAGGGGATGTTTTGCGAAAGAGCGAACTTGGGGGCTTGGGCTCTTGACTGGCTCCGGCATGAAACTTACGGGCAGCTTCCTGAGTCACTGCCAGAGTGTGAATCAACTGGTCCACCAATTCATAGGGAATCGCGAGACGGGTATGTACCTGCGCGGGATGAGAACTCAGCTCTTCAGCCTCTTCGGGCATCAAGGGCGGTGCATAGCCAAAATCGACAATGGCGTAATGTTTATCGCCTCTGACACGGTACATGCTCACCAATTCGGCTTGAACATTCAAATCACTGGCCAGCGGATTTGCCAACTGAATATCTTGGGGGTTTGCCATGTGAAAAGCCCTTTCAATCTAAACTATGCACCCAACTTAGCATATTTTAATGGGGAATCAAACCGTTCTAGTAAATCAGTTTGATCAAATCGCGATCAACCAAGGGAAGTGCTTCGCGAATTTTGGCATGAAACTCAGGCGGCATGTGTGGAACGGTTTCCAATTGGCGCAGAAGATCAATCAACTGGCGCATGGAACGCACCACATCCCCATCGGTCATTTCTGTAAATTTAAACAGCGAAGACCAACGGCTGCCATTGGCCCAAAGCGCCACCAAGGGCGCAAAATCAAATTCAACCGTAATCGGCAGATGAATATTTTCAACCTCTTGAATATAGCGCAGATCATCGGCGATATAGAGCAAGTCTTTAAACACTTTTTTTGCAGTGCGGGAACAGGGAGTCAAATCGTGTTTCATATAGCGCCGGGGCTCATATACCAGGGTGGAAAGAATAACCGCCAGGTCCACTGGGGTCAAAACCTCAATTTCAAGATTTTCAAGCACCAATGAGATCAAGAGATCATTCTGAGCACGGATATGGCTGGTCATTTCACCCAGGGAAGTTAACTCCCAACGTTGGCTGCTATTGGGCTTCAAACGTCCGAAATATTGCAAAACACGGGTCAGGGCATCAAATTCGCGCAGATAAATTTCCTGTTGAACTTTCATCTGCTTTTGAATTGAGCGGATTTGCGAACGCAAATGGCGGACATAGCTTTTGGTTTCGGCCGTGGGTTTGATTTGCTCCAGGGTCTGTTTCTTTTTTTCAAGTTGCAGACTGAGATTGATCGCCTCTTTATTGCTGAGATACTGACCAAAACTGCGCTGAAGAATTTTACGCACTTCTTTGCGTTCTCCATGGCGTAAGAGATTCAACACCATATTGTAAGACAGGCTGAAATGACTGTCGATCGGGTCAAAATCCCCTTCAATCAATTCACAGGCCTGATAAGGGGACTGGTGCAGACTGTTGAGAATCACACAATAGCCTTCTTTGTCTTTGCCACGTCGCCCAGCCCGACCTGTCATTTGGGTAAATTCATTGACCGTCAGACCCCGATGTCCCACATCGGTACGCTTGGAAAGACTGCTGATCACCGTAGTACGTGCAGGCATATTGATGCCTGCCGCCAGGGTTTCAGTGGCAAAAACCAGTTTAACGAGGTTGCGCTGAAAAAGCAGTTCGACCAAGTGGCGCAAAACAGGCACCAATCCGGCATGGTGTGCAGCAATGCCATAGGGAAGCGCCAAAAGCAAATTTTCAGTTGATGATCCTGTTTCTTTCAGACTGGGGTGTTCATCCAACAGTTTTTTGATTTCAATTTCAACCCATTGCTTTTCTTCAGGTGAGGTCAAAGCCATTTTTTCATCGAGACAGGTATTCAAAGCCTCATCACAATTACGGCGACTGAAAATAAAATAAATCGCTGGCAGCATCTGCTGCTTGCCCAATTCACGCCCGACCTGGGCATCTGAAATCACGGGCATCACTGCTTTTTTAATACCCTTGCGACGGTTTTTATTGATCTCTTGCTTCAATTGTTTTTGTTTGGCAGCCAAACGTTCAAGCTTGGCATTGATCTCCCCTTTGCTATTCAGCACAGGAATCAATTTATCTTCAGCATAATAAAAATGCGTCAAAGGCACCGAGCGCTCCAGGTGTTCAACCACCCGCATGGGATTGTGAATCGAAGAAATCCAATTCGATAATTCATCGGCATTGGCAATGGTCGCCGAAAGTGCAACCAGCAAAACATGCGAGGGGGCATGAATAATAATTTCTTCCCAAACCGTGCCCCGATCTACATCGTTCATATAGTGGCATTCATCAACCACGATATAGAGTACAGAATCCAGGCGCTGAGGGTTTTGATAGAGAATATTGCGAAGGATCTCGGTGGTCATCACCACTACATCAGCCCCCGGATTGATCGAGAGGTCTCCCGTCACCAGCCCAACCCGCTCTTCTGGATAGACTTCCAGCAGATCGCGGTATTTCTGATTGCTCAAGGCTTTGAGAGGCGTGGTATAAATCACCTGCAAGCGCCGATCCAGGGCATCAAATATCGCGAATTCAGCCACAATCGTCTTGCCCGAACCCGTTGGCGCTGTCACCAGCACAGAACGTCCATCCAACAAATGCTGGGCTGCTTCGATCTGAAAAGGGTCCAAATCAAAGGCGTAACTGGCTTTAAAGCGGTTGATAATATCTTTATCTGTCATGTTTATATTTCTGCTGTTTTGCTGGCGAGATTTGTTCTGTTTACAAGCGACGGCGTGCCGAAAGCAATGTCTGGCACTGTTTGCAGTTTACCCCGAAAGCAACCCGATGGGAAAGTAGCCCTAACACCAACTGGCCTGCTCACCGGATTCTGTCAGTAACTCCTGAATATTTGCTTCCAAAACGCGATAGCCCACATTGCCATACAAGATCTGACGACCCTGATTCAAAACCAATGTGGGGCTGCCCTGAACGCGCATTTCATCTTTGAGCTGCAAATCCAGAAAAAACGAAGCCAAAGATTCACCTGAATGAATCAAAGCCATAATCTTTTCACCTGAGAAACCCAAAGAATCGGCAATTTCAAGCTGGGTATCCCGCAGCGAGATATCCCGCGCATCATGAAAAAAAGCAAGGCGCAAACGCCAAATCGCCTCTTCGACAGGCGTTCGGTGCTTATAAGCCGCCTGACGCTCAGCGGAAATTTCACCCGCCTGCTCAAGCAATTGCAAGGCCTTGATAAAATTGTGAACACTGGCCGAACTGCGGGGAGCCACTTCCGCCCAGACACGTGAGTCCACATGAATATGTTCGTAACGCTGGGCAGTATTGTAGACATGGGCTCCATAGCCCTGAAAGCCGCCTCGATCAGCCCAGCCGGTCTGAATCTTGTGATGCGCTGAGGCAAACAAAGGCATGAAATGGTAGCTGATTGTAACCTGTTCGGCAAAATGATGAAGCAAAGCACGCATGCGCACTTCATGGATATAGGCCCAAATACAGAGAATGTCTGAGAAATAGGCAATCTTGACAGGCGCAGCCGTCATCTTTCAGCTCAGGGCTCGTTATCGGCTTTGAGAATCAGAAAACCATTCTGATGAGACACATGACTGAGTTTGCCCAGATAGGTATCTCCCAGATCAGGAATCGCGACGCCATTGCCGTAGGGAATACCGCCTGCCACCATTTTCTGAACCTGCTTGCCGACAAACCCCTCGGGCAAGGGGATAAAACCAAAGGCCTTGGGATTTTTAGGCGTAAACATCAAATCGCCCTTATCGGTTTTGTCAAACTGCAGATCGAGTTTGAGCGGAATAAAACCGTACATATCGCCTTTCAATTCTGCCGCTTTTTCTTTTAACTGGGTTTGAGGATGTTTCAAAGAAGAATCAGGGCCCAGTTTGCCCTCAATCATACCGGCAAAACGGGGGTCGGTTACAGCCACAAAGCCCTTGCGCAGGTTCATAATGGTTTCACCCGTTTTTTCCATTTGCAGCGGTGTATCGGGGGTTTTGTCTTCCATCCGCACTTTGCCGTCTTTGACAAAATAACCATCATAGTAAAAATGGCCGCCACTCAACTGAAGATAATTGGGCACTTTGATTTGGGCGGTTTTCTGTACCTGGCTAGCTGCTTCAGGGGTATCTGCAAAAGTCAGTTCCAGATCTCCCACATGGGTACGGGCATCCTGCAAGATCGCGCGAATGCCTGGTTTTTCAGTAATTTTGCTGATATTCACCGTCACTGAATTGCCATGGGTATAATAGCCCTTGTCAGGATCACGCAATTTGAGCAGGCTGTCGAGGCTGACACCGAAGGTCTTCATCAAGCCATTGACAGGCATTCCCACCACTTTAACCTTGCCCAGATCATACTGAAGTTCACCCGTCGTGGTGGCCTGAAAGGTGCCATTGACCTCAAAGGGCAGGCGAATGCCGAATTTACTGACTTTTCCCTCAACTTTGATGCCATTATTGGGCTGAAAAGAGACCCGCACATCTTTAACGGGAAGATCAGGGCGGGATTTCAGAAAATAGTCTGCAGTGAGTGAAACATCTACATCGGAAACCTTCAGCTGAGCGCCCTTCATGTGCAGATTGAAATCAAGTCCCTCTAAATGCAGGGGATTTTCAGGTGTACGATCAATTAAATCGAGTTGGGCATAGGGAACACGGATATTGAGATTGCCTTCCATCAGGCGATAGCTTACGTTTTGGGCTGTTATTGTCGTCGTATAGTCATTGGGAGAGCCAAAGCTCTGCTGATAGGTATCGGTTGTACTGAAGGTTTGAAAAGCGCCTCGGGCTGGGGCTGGGGCAGGCTGAGCGGGTTGTACTGTTTGGGGAGGGGCAGCCTGACCACGCGAGAAAACAGCCTTCTCATAGGGGTTATACCCCTTGATTTGAAGCCCTGTATTGTGGATGGTTTGTATACTTGGCACCGGCTCTGACCTTCTTGATGGACGTCTTAGTTTTATATATAGGCAAAATAGTGGTTAAGCTTTCGTTAACTTGTAACTGAATTGTTAATTTTTATTAAAGAACCAGATCCTTCCTCTCCATTCCTGTTGAAAATAAAAAAACAACCTTGCGCAAGGAAAGTCTGCAATGTCCAGGAAGTTCAAAAAAACGGTAGCGGTTTCTGTAAGTGAAACAAACGTATCCCAACTCCCGCCTTTCTTGCGTAAAACATTTCCCCTGCTGCATGAGCTCAAGGCCAGAGCCAATGATTTAAATCAGAAGCCTGGAGACTGTTGGCCCTCTTTAATTCTGAACGCTCAAACAAAACAGATCTATCGCCCTGATATCCGAGGCCCCTTTTCTATCTTTATGAACCGCAAGGGTATCAGCCATTGCACCCTGGAAGGCACCCGTATCACCCTGCCTGAAGATACGTTTTTGATCAGCAATACAGGCCAGTATTACAGCCTTGAAATTGATGCGCCCGAAACGGTAGAAACCTTTAATCTGCATCTTGGCAATACCTTTATGGAAGAAGTTCAGGCCAGCTTGCGTCTGTCTCACAGTCATTTATTGGATGAGCCCCAAGCACGTGTCGAAAAGCTGTTTATTTTTCCCAACCGTCTCAATCGCAAAACAAGCGCTTTTTCAGCCTGGATCGAAACAGCCCGTCAACGAGAAGGGGAAGCTCTTGAGGCGCATTTAATGCATCTGATACTCTATCTGCTTCAAGAGCAAAAGGAAATTCAAGCCGAGATCAGCCGTTTACCCGCCTTACGCAAAACAACCCGTGAAGAACTCCACAAACGCTTAAATCAAGCCAGAGATTGCCTCTATTCAGACACAAAACAAAGGCATTCGCTCGATCATCTGGCTCAAATCGCCTGTCTTTCCAAATACCATTTTTTACGCCTTTTCAGAGCAGCCTATGGGTGTACCCCCTACCAATACCAATTACAATTGCGCATTGAGAAATCAGCTCAACTTCTACGCTGTACAAAACTCAGTGTTCAAGATATCGCCTTTTCAATGGGTTTCGACGACCCTTCAAGCTTCAGCCGCTTATTCTACCGCCAATGGGGCCTTTACCCCAGCCAATATCGCAACCAATTCTAGTGCAAAAATTTCGCAATTTTTGCCATTCCTCGCCTTTCTGGCACATGTTAGGCTAAGTCCAGAAGATTAAAATCACCCCCACAAGAAAGGCTTTGCACATGTCCGCTTTATTTTTACATTTGGCTACCGGTTTATGCATTGGACTCTGTTTAAGCTTACTGGGTCTCATTCTCTGGGCGCTTCAAGAAAGCTCTCTTTCCACAAAAG
This sequence comes from bacterium (Candidatus Blackallbacteria) CG13_big_fil_rev_8_21_14_2_50_49_14, assembly GCA_002783405.1. NCBI lineage: Bacteria > Candidatus Blackallbacteria > bacterium (Candidatus Blackallbacteria) CG13_big_fil_rev_8_21_14_2_50_49_14. The sequence continues at coordinate 23,721 of PFGG01000038.1, forward strand.
CCAGAATCTGGACAGCCCTCGGGCTCAGTACATGGCTTTGCTTCACAGCGCTCCTGGCCTGGGGGGGCTTTTTTCAAGACTTTTCAAATACCCCACCTCGCATTTTTAGCGTGGTGATGCCCGCCCTGATCGCCAGCTTGATTCTGGCTTTTCACCCCAAGCTAGAACCTCTCTTGCTCAAAATTCCCGGTCAGTGGTTGATAGGATTTCAAACCTTTCGCATCGGCGTAGAAATTTTTCTCTGGTGCTTGTTTTTAGCTGGGATCTGCCCACAACAAATGACCTTCGAAGGGCGCAATTGGGACATTCTCACAGGTTTAACAGCTCCCTTGCTCGTTTGGCTGTGGTCCAAAAAACCAGATTTAGAAACGCAACTTCTCTTGGTCTGGAATCTGGGCGGTATCGGGCTCTTGCTCAATATTGTGATCGTCTCAGTGCTTTCAATGCCCACTGCTTTTCAGGTCTTCACCAACCCACCCGCCAATACATTTGTCGCCAGTTTCCCCTTTATCTGGCTCCCCTGTTTTTTGGTGCCCCTGGCCTTATGGGGTCATTTGGTTTCCTTGCGTCAGTGGGTATTAAAAACCAAGCAGGCCCCTTAGTCTGCTTTTGAAGCGTGCTTGTTCAACCAAGCCAAAACCTGCTCACACCATTCCAAGGAGGCAAGCTCATAGCTCAGGCCCCGCTTGAGCGACCAATACTGCAGACCTGCAGCAAAAGAAAGCTCGCCTTGAAAATATTCATTTTCCAAGCTTTGGTAAGCGGCCAGTTTTTCACGGTGCAGCTCGAGATGGGTTTCAAGCTGTGAAACCAAGACTTCGGGCGAAGTCAAAGTGCCCGCAAAGAGTTTGATCAAAAGGGTTTCACGAATCGGCGTCACACGGGCAGGCTCTTCCAACCAGTTTTTCAATTCGTCCTGCCCGGCGAGAGTCAGGGCATAGCGCTTTTTATCAGGCTTGCCCTTTTGCGGCACGACCGCAAACGAAACCCATCCCTGGGCCTCCATTTTGGAGAGTTCACGGTAAATTTGCTGGTGGCTGGCTTGCCAAAAATGGCCAATACTTTGGCTGAAATTTTGGGCCAAATCATAACCCGTAGCCTCTTTTTGAGTCAGTATCGCCAGAATCGCGTGGGGCAGGGACATCTCAACGGCTTCTCCTCGTCGGATCTTCACGAAAATCAAGCTTGCAGATAAATTATATGAAAATAATTGCATAATCATTATACTACGCAATCAGCAAGAAACCATCGGCCAGTAGGTCACGCTGCCGAAAGCAGGTCGCAGGTCACAGGAGAAAGAAGTGCGCAATTGTATACTGGAAGCATCAGCTCTACCATAAGGAATATCTGAATATGCACAGTTTGCTGCTCTCTACTCTCTTGCTGCTGCTCGCAAGCACCCCGGCCTTGGCGGGCCCCTGTGAAAAAATGAAGCTGGATCTCGACAAAGGCACCCTCAACGGCATCAGTGTCAAGGCGACACTGGCAACCGTCAGAAAAGCCTTTCCCTGCCCGGCCAAAGAAAGCAAATACGAAAACACGGTCAGCCTGTATTTTGAAGCCGCGGGCTTCTTTTTTACGCCGGGTCAGAGTATTACCGTCTCCAGCATGTTGGAGCCCGGCTTCAATGGCAGTCTCTCCAAAGATCTGCTGGGGGCCAGCGCAGATCAGGTCGAAGAGGCCCTGGGGGCATCCCAATACCAGGCCCGTGAAGTTGCGGATGAAAGTTTGGGCTACTATTTTTACTACGCCTTTTATACCCGCCCCTGGGGCACCCTGATCCTCAAATATGATTACTATACCCCCAGTCATGTCGAGGAAATCACCCTCAGCACAGAGAGCCTCGCCAGTCTGAAAAAGAAATACCCCTAGAGAGCCAGCATGCCAAGATACGATCGCCGCCATCCTGAAGACCTTCAACGTTCGGATCCTGATCGCGATTACCGCGAACCCTCACAAAAAGACAGAGACAGAATCCTGTTCTGCTCTGCCTTTCGCCGCCTGGCGGGGGTCACCCAGGTCGTCTCTGTACAAGAGGGGCATATTTTTCACAACCGCCTGACCCACAGTTTAAAAGTGGCCCAAATCGCACGCGCCCTGGCGCTGAAACTGATGCAAACCGATCAGGAAACCCTCAGCAAATTGGGTGGTCTCGACCCCAATGTAGCAGAAACCGCCGCCCTGGCACATGATTTGGGACATCCTCCCTTTGGACATATTGCCGAACGCAAACTCAACCAATTGGCCCAAGGTGTGGGGCTCAAAGATGGTTTTGAAGGCAATGCCCAATCCTTTCGAATTGTCACCAAACTGGCGATTCGCAAAGAACATTTCTGTGGTTTAAATCTCAGCCGGGCCAGTCTCAACGCCATTCTCAAATATCCCTGGCTTTACGGGCAGATTGGCCTGCGCTCCACAAAAAAATGGGGAGCCTATTTTACCGAACAGATCGATTTTGACTTTGCTCGCCAGGGCTTTGAAAACAGCCCAGCCAAGTCATTGGAAGCAGAACTGATGGACTGGGCTGATGATATCGCCTATTCTATTCACGATGTGGAGGATTTCTACCGGGCCAACCTGATTCCCCTGGATCGGCTGGTCGGTTCGCTGCGCAAAGGCAAAAACAATCGCTGGGAAGTCTTGCGAGGCTCCGAAACCGATCTGCTTTTGCAGGCCATTTTCAAACGCTGGGACAACGAGGGCATGCAGGCCGAATTCAGCAGTGAAGAAAGTCGGGAAAACCTGAAACAGTCCTTTGTGCATATTATTTCGCAACTCTCAGGCATTCAGCAGCCCTATGAGGGTTCACATGCCCAGAAAGCCCTCTTGCGCCATTTTACCTCGTTACACGTCAGCCGCTATATCAACGCCATCAAAATCTGCGACCCAGAGCAAAACGCAGGCAATCTGATTCAGATTTCGGAAGATGCCCTGCACGAGGTGAAAATGCTCAAGGAACTGACCTGGCACTATGTCATGCGCAGACCCGCTCTGACCGCGCAGAAAAAAGGACAGGTACATATCATCGAAACTCTCTTCAATGTCTTTCACGAAGCAGCGGGTTCCAACCGCCGGGGGGACTGGGATATTTTTCCTTTCGCCTATCGGGAACGCCTTGAAAATACAGAAGACAGCGACGAACGTACCCGGATTGTGATTGATTTAATCGCCAGCATGGCAGAGGCCCAGGCTGTGCAAATGTATCAGCGTCTGACAGGCACTTCCCCCGGCTCGATGCTGATGCAGATTGTCTATTAAAGCCTTCCCCTTGCTATAATAGGCGGAAACACCATCCTCGTAAGGAGATCTCTCAGTGCAGGTTTTGATTCTCTTGATAGCTGTCTTGGCCATGGGGCTGATCACCTTGATGGTGGTGGGCCTGACCCTGAAACTGCTGGGAACCCTGTTGATTGGTTTAATCGTCGGCGCTTTGGCACGCTTCTTGATGCCTGCAGGCTCCATGAGACTGGGCAAAACCATGCTGGTAGGCATTGGCGGTTCCCTATTCGCAACAGTTTTGGGAAAAATGCTGAATATTTATCAGCCTGGGCAGGGTGCTGGTTTTCTCGGTTCTCTGGTCGGAGCCGTTTTGATTCTGGCCCTCTACCGCCATTTTTTCAAACAGCCCCAGCTCCCCCGAAACTGATTTTAACGAAGCTTAAACACTTTATTTTGCCATTTGCGGCCTGAGTACCCGCAGAGCATGGTTGCTGTAGTCTGCCACATAAAGCTGCCCCTCTTGGCCAACGACCAGATCAAAGGGATAACTGAAAGCAGCATTTTCGCCCACCCCATTGGTCAGACCGGGTTTGCCATTGCCCCCCAAAGAACGCACGTCTTTTTCAGGCGTAATCACGCGAATGCGGTGGTTGAGACGATCGGCCACGTAGAGATTGCCCTGCTTATCAAAATCAAGTCCTGCTGGCGTGCGAAACTCGGCTTTGCTGGCAATATCATCACGCGAACCGGGCAAACCACTGCCCGCATAGGTCGTAACCTCTCCCTGAAGAGTCACACGGCGAATGAGATTGTTTTGAGAGTCTGAAACATAAAGTGCCTGATCTGGGCCCATGACAATTCCCATCGGTTCATTGAAGGCTGCTTTTTTGCCTGTCCCATCTTCAGACCCTGCTTCACCATTGCCTGCCAGGGTTTTGACTTCTCCCTGCGGACTGAGGCGACGAATGGCATGGTTGTATCGATCGGCGATATACAGATTGCCCGCTGAATCCGCAGCCAGATCCGCAGGCCAATTAAATTCGGCCTGAAGAGTCATTCCCTCCTGATACCCATCCGAACCGGTTCCCGCCAGTGTCGAAAGCTGGCCATCAGGAGAAAGCTTCCGTATGCTGTGGTTTTGAGCATCAGCAATGACCACAGCCCCATCTGCCAAAGCCAGCAGTGCAATCGGCTGATTCAAACGCCCGGTGGCAGCATCTCCATCGCGATTGCCCCGCTCACCGGCTCCCCAGTAGGTGGAGACCCCTCCTTCGGGGCTAATTTTGCGAATGCGGTGATTGTAGCGATCCAGGGCCAGTAAATTGCCATCCGGCAAAAGCGCAAGTGAAGACGGATTGTAAAAACGAGCAGCATCGCCCTGTCCATCCAAATAGCCATACTGACCATTTCCAGCCAAAAGACCCGTCATCAAACTGAGCGGTTCAGCTCCCCCCAGCACAGGCTTGGGATCTGACTGAACAGGCGTTTGACAAGCAAAAGTAGAAAAGAGAAGAACCACCCAGGCTGCTTTTAATAGAAAATGAAAATTCATTTATTCCTCCTGTACTCCTGACTCAATAAGTTTTTGAGATTCAATTTTGTAAGCGCTCCAAAGCCCAGTTGAAATGACTGACCAACATCGGATCTTGGCCATGCCGTTCGAGACCAGTTTTTAAAACAGGGATGAGCGCCGTTTGACCACTGTTGCCAGCAACCACCGCCAAATTGCGAATAAAGCCACGGTATTTGGGGCGCTTGATCGGGCTGCGGGGCGCAATCTCCAATTCAAACTCACGCGGGCTCAACAATAAAAGTTCCGCCAGACTTTTTTCAGACGTCCAGGGGCGGGCCGAGAAAGCCTGATGGGGAGTTGGCTGCGCAAAGCGCTGATTCCAGGGACAGACTTCCTGGCAGAGATCGCAGCCAAAAACATGTCCGCCGATCCCTTCCCGCAATTCAAGCGGAATCTCTTCACGGGTTTCAATCGTCAGATAGGCAATACATCGCCGGGCATCCAGGGTATGGGGAGCCAGCAGAGCTTCTGTGGGACAAATATCCAAACAACGGGTACAGGAACCACAATGCAAAGTTTCAAAGGGGGCACTGAAAGGCAGGGGCAGATTGGTCAATAAAGCGCCCAATAAAAACCAGGAGCCCTGGCCTGGGGCAATCAAACAGGTGTTTTTTCCAAACCAGCCCAAACCCGCTCTAACTGCCAGTTCACGCTCTAAAAGAGGGCCCGAGTCCACAAAGGCACGGGCTTCAAGCGCTGGATAATGGGTGCGCAAGGCCTCGGCAAAACGCTCAAGCATGGCTTTCATCAGGCCGTGGTAATCATCCCCACGCGCATAGCGGGCCACTTGAAAATCTGAGTTAGGCTCTGCTTCGCTGTAGTAATTGCAGGCCACCACAACCACTGAACGCACCTCCGGCAACAGGCTTTTTAAATCAGCTTTGAGCGGAGCATGACGCTCCAGATAATGCATTTCACCCGCATAACCCGAAGCCAGCCACTCGGCGTAAAAATCCAAATGGGGCACAGGTTCAGGGCTACAAACGCCAACAAGGTCGAAGCCAATAGCTTTGGCTTCGACCTGAATCGGGTCTTTTAAAAAAGGCTCTATGCGGCGCTGCTGGATTGAGCTTTCACCTTATCCACCAGGGTTTTAAAAGCCTGGGGATCATGAATTGCCATTTCAGACAACATTTTGCGATTGAGTGCAATACCCGCTTTTTGCAAGCCGTTGATAAACGCGTTATAGCGGATACCTTCAGCACGCACAGCTGCGTTAATACGCGCAATCCAAAGCCGACGGAAATCACGCTTCTTGGTACGACGGTGCATCGTCGCATATTTCATTGCCTTGAGAACGGATTCCTTGGCGGGACGGAACAGAGTATGCAGACTTCCGCGGTGGCCTTTGGCCAACTTGAGAATTTTCTTGTGACGTCTGCGGGTCACAATACCACCTTTAACACGCATGGTTCAATAACTCCTTATAAATTCAGCGCAAATACTTGGGATAGGGCAAAGCCAGTGTGGCGCGTTCCATATCCGTGCTGTCAACAGGGGCGTAGGCTGACAGTCCGCGCTTACGCTTTGAGCTCTTCTTGGTGAGAATATGAGCTTTAAAGGCTTTGCGGCGCATCAGCTTGCCAGAAGCGGTAAGACGGAAACGCTTGGCTGCTGCGCGCTTAGTCTTCATCTTTACTTTCATTGACCTTTTTCTCCTTCTTAATGACGTCCTTCTTCGGGTTCAGGATCATAATGATACGCTGACCCTCCAGTTTGGGTTCCCGCTCAAAGGCAGACAGATTTTCGGTATCTGTTGCAAAACGAAGCAGCAACTGGATAGCCAGATCAGCGTGCTGTGCCTCACGCCCACGAAGACGCACTGTCATTTTGACCTTGTGGCCACCTTCAAGAAACTGAGTCAATCGCTTGAGTCGAACCTGATAATCGTGTTCACCGATCTTATAACTCAGGGTAATCTCTTTTAAAGCTGCCGAGTGTTGTTTCTTACGGGCATCTTTCGAACGTTTGTCCATCTCATAGCGGTGTCGACCGTAGTCCAGCAGTTTACATACTGGTGGACTGGAGGCATTGGTAACCATGACCAAGTCGAATCCGTTATCGCGGGCTTGCCGAAGTGCTTCACTGGTGGGCATTACACCCAGGACTTCACCTGTTTCTGAGATCAGACGTACTTCTTTGGCGTAAATCTGCTCATTTACAGGCAAACCTTTATTGCTATTGGGGCTGCTGTTGTTTTTCGTTATGGCCGTAGTTATCCTGCCTTTCAAGAATGTGGATCCAAATTTGGATAAGATGTCATTTTCATCAATAACTTTCATTGTGCCACAGCACGGCACAGATCGGAATGCATTGTAGCATACAAGCCCATATGATCAGAAAGGCATTATAAGATTTGAACCTGTTTTTTCTGCAGAACTGACCAGATCATGCAAAGAAACCTCAAAACGCAATTGCTGAAGATGATGAAACAATTTGGGCTGGGGCGCAATAAAATGCCATACAGCGCCTTGCTCCTGCAAAGGGCGGAAAACCTTCAAGAGGCTCTCATCAAAACGCAGGCAAGACGAAAAATCAACACTGAAGTTTCGCCAACCGGCCTGCAAAAGTGCGAGACATTCATGCAGAAAAATATCCACATCATGCTGATCAATACCGCCGTGCAATTCCAAGTGAACCTGACCTGGAGAACTTTGACGAATCACCAAATGCATATTATTATTCCTCCCGCCACAGATTGGCCTGATCTTAGCATAAAGCGCGGGATTTACTCAAATTTTATTCGCCCTGGGGCAGTGCTTCAGAATGAAAGACTGAATTTTTGAGTTCAGTTGAGAAAAGCAAGAACAGAGGCATAGAGCAGGGTCTGTACAGGAAA